>JALSGY010000502.1 GCA_026982515.1 Paracoccaceae bacterium | reverse complement strand
GCGCGCCACCTCGCGCGGGGTATAGAAACGTGCGCGGCCTTCGCGCTCGGGCGAGAGCAGCTCGATATACTCGTAATAGCGCAGGGTGCGTGGCGTCACCTCGAACAGGGCGCACATTTCCTTGAAGCTGAGCCGGGTGTCTGACATGGGAATTTCTCCTCGGGCAAGAGTAGTCAGATCGATGAGCAGGTTCAATCGCACTGCGGATGCAGAAGTTTGCCCTTGCAGTGCAGCGGACCTGGCTGAATAACTCGGACGGGAAAAGGAAAGGACAGCAGGATGGATGACCGAAAGGCGGCGCTGGCGCGCCAGTTCATCGAGGCCATCCCGCATTCCAGAGCACTGGGCATGGAGCTTCTGGAAATCGGCGATGGCACCGCCACCATCCGCATGCCCTGGGCCGAGCACCTCGTGGGTGACCCGGAAACCGGGGTGATCCATGGCGGGGCGGTCTCGGCGCTGATGGATACCTGCGGCGGGGCGGCGGTCATGAGCCACCCCACCGGAGCGCTGGGCACCGCAACCATAGACCTGCGCATCGACTACATGCGCCCCGCCACGCCAGGCCAGATGATCACCGCCCGCGCCGAGTGCTACCACGTGACCCGCTCGGTGGCCTTCGTGCGCGCCACCGCCACCGACGAGGACGCCACGCGCCCGGTGGCCACCGCCACCGGCGCCTTCACCGTGGAGCGCGAAAGATGAGCCGCCGCAAGCCCGAGCCCGTTCAGGTGATCAAGCAGCGCCGTGATTCGGCACTCAGGGCGCTGGTCGAGGGTGTGCCCTACATCCGTTTTCTCGGCATCCGGTTCGACCGCCGCGGAGACGAGCTCACTGCCACCATGGAGTATGACGAGAAACTGATCGGCAACCCCTTCCTGCCGGCGCTGCACGGTGGGGCCACGGCCGCCTTCCTGGAGGTGACCGCGATCATCGAGCTGAGCTGGACGCTGTTGTGGGAAGACATCGAGGCCGGCCGGATCGATCCGGCCACGGTGGATCGGTCCCACCTGCCGAAACTGCCCAAGACCATCGACTTCACCGTCGATTACCTGCGCTCGGGCTTGCCGCGCGATGCCTATGCGCGGGCCCGGGTCAACCGCTCGGGGCGGCGCTATGCCTCGGTGCATGTGGAGGGCTGGCAGGACAACCGCTCGCGCCTGTTCGCCCAGGCGACGGGGCATTTCCTGATGCCGCCGCGCCATGGCTGAATCCGTGCCGGTCACCCACCGGCGGATCCTTCACATCGCACTTCCGATCGTGCTGTCCAACGCCACGGTGCCGATTCTTGGCGCGGTGGATACCGGCGTGGTGGGTCAGCTCGGTGCGGCGGCACCCATCGGCGCGGTGGGTATCGGCGCGGTGATTCTGTCGGCGATCTACTGGATTTTCGGCTTCCTGCGGATGGGCACGACCGGGCTGGTGGCCCAGGCGCGCGGGGCCGGCGACGAGGCAGAGACGGGCGCGCTGCTCACCCGCGCCCTGATGATCGGCGCCACCGCCGGGTTCGTCTTCGTGGCCGCGCAGGTGCTGCTGTTTGCCGGCGCCTTCACGCTGGCACCTGCCTCTGCCGAGGTCGAGGGGCTGGCCCGCGACTATCTGGCGATCCGCATCTGGGGGGCGCCGGCGGCGATCTCGCTTTACGCGGTTACCGGCTGGCTGATCGCCACCGAGCGCACCCGCGGGGTGTTGGTGCTGCAGCTGTGGATGAACGGGCTGAACATCGGCCTGGATCTGTGGTTCGTGCTCGGACTGGGCTGGGGCGTGCCGGGGGTTGCGGCGGCCACGCTGCTGGCCGAGTGGAGCGGCCTGGTGCTGGGGCTGTGGCTGTGCCGGGGGGCGTTCTCGGGCCGTCAGTGGCGCGACTGGCCCCGGATCTTCGATCGCGCGCGCCTGAAGCGGATGATGGTGGTCAACGGCGACATCATGCTGCGTTCGGTCACCCTGCAGGCGGTGTTCATGAGCTTCCTGTTCCTGGGCGCCAGGTTCGGCGACGTCACCCTGGCAGCCAACCAGGTATTGCTGCAGTTCCTCTATATCATGGCCTATGCGCTGGACGGCTTTGCCTTCGCGGCCGAAGCGCTGGTGGGGGCCGCGCTGGGGGCGCGCAACCGCGCTGCGCTGCGCCGCGCTGCCCTGCTTTCCTCGCAATGGGGGGCGGCGGTGGCGCTGCCGCTGGCGCTGTTCTTCTGGCTGGCCGGACCGTGGCTGATCGACGTGATGGCCACCGCGCCCGAGGTCCGCGAGGCGGGGCGGCTCTATCTGGCCTGGGCGGTGTTCGGGGCGCTGACCGGCTTTCCCTCCTGGATGCTCGACGGCATCTTCATCGGCGCCACACGCACCCGCGAGATGCGCAACGCGATGATCCTCTCGGGGCTGGCCTACCTGGCACTGCTGGCCCCCCTGCTGCCGGCTTTCGAAAACCATGGGCTGTGGCTGGCGCTGGTGCTGTTCAACGCCATCCGTGCGCTGACGCTCGGCTGGCATTACCCGGCACTGGAGGCCGGCGCCGAGCCCGGTTGAGCGCCTGCGGCGCACACCTTTTGCCCGCCCCTGCCGGGGCGGCATTCCGCTCCGCTCGGGGAGTATTTGAGGCAAGATGAAGAAGGCCCGTCCCCTTCACCTTGCGAAAACGCTTCCCAGCGGCAGACAGACCCGGCTACAGGATCTCCAGCACCGCCTCCGGGGGACGGCCCAGTGCCGCGCGCGCCCCGGCGATCACGATCGGGCGCTCGATCAGGATCGGGTGTTCGGCCATGGCCCTGATGATTTCATCCTCGGGGCTGTCCTTGCTCAGGCCCAGCTCGCGGAAGATCTTTTCCCCGGTGCGGGTGAAACCGGTCACCGGCAGGCCGAGCATCTTCTGCACGGCGCGGATTTCCTCCGCATCCGGCGGATCCTTCAGATAAAGCCTGATTTCCGGTTCGATCCCGCGTTCGTGCAGCAGGGCCAGCGTCTGGCGCGACTTGGTGCAGCGCGGGTTGTGCCAGATGGTGATGTTCACAGCCATTTCTCCCTTTCGGTTCCCACGGCCCGGGATATGTTGGCAAGGCCCTCGCGTTCAAGGGCGGCATCGAGATCGCGGGCGATGCGGGCGGCGAGCGACAGGCCCTCGAACACCATCGCCGTGTAAAGCTGCACCGCACTGGCCCCGGCCCTGATCTTGGCCAGCGCCTCTTCGGCAGAGCTTACCCCGCCCACGCCGATCAGCGGGATCCTTCCCGCAGTAAGCTTCGAGAGCCGGGCCAGCACCCGGGTGGAGCGTTCGAACAGCGGCGCGCCGGACAGCCCGCCGGGCTGTTGCGCACCGGCGCTGCGCAGCCCTTCGCGCGACAGCGTGGTGTTGGTGGCAATGATCGCGTCAATGCCGCCTTCGCTGGCCACTTCGGCGATTTCCTCCAGCTCGCGCTCGTCGAGATCCGGCGCGATCTTGAGAAACACCGGCACCGGCCGGGGCAGAGCCGCACGCGCCGCCATCACGCCCGCCAGAAGCGCCGACAGCGCCGCCCTGCCCTGCAGCTCGCGCAGCCTTTCGGTGTTGGGGGACGAAACGTTGACGGTGGCGAAATCGATGAAGGGGCCGCAGGTTTCGAGCACCCGGGCGTAATCGGCGGCGCGGTCGGGGCTGTCCTTGTTGGCCCCGAGGTTCAGCCCCACCGGAATCCCCGAAGGCCGCCGGGCAAGGCGCCGGGCGATGGCCTCCGCCCCGTCGTTGTTGAAGCCGAAACGGTTGATCACCGCCCTGTCCTCGGGCAGACGGAACAACCGCGGGCGGGGGTTGCCCGGCTGCGGCCGGGGGGTAGCCGCGCCCAGCTCGATGAAACCGAAGCCCGCGCGCATCAGGGGGGCCACGGCTTCGGCGTTCTTGTCGAAGCCGGCTGCCAGGCCCACCGGATTGGGCAGGGAAAGCCCGGCCAGCGTGCAGACCAGCCGCGGCGAGGTGACGGGCCCGGGCAGCGTGGCCAGCCCCGCCTTCAGCGCCTTCAGCGCCAGGGTGTGTGCGAGCTCCGGATCGAGCCGATGCAACGCCCGCAGGCCAAGCCTTTCGATCAGTCGCACGCGATGCCTTCGGGAAACCGATGGCGGCCATCGGGGCCGAGCGGCAGATCGGTCTGCCAGACGATGTCGGACATCCGCAGTTCGCGGTAGAGATGCGGAAACAGCGCCCCGCCGCGCGAGGGTTCCCATTTTAGGGCCTCGCCCAGTTCTTCCGATTCGAGCGCCAGGAGCACCAGCCCGGTTTCACCGGCGAAATGCCGGGCGCAGGTTTCGGCCAGCTGCTCGCCGGTGGAGAAGTGGACGAAACCGTCGGCCACATCGACAGGGGCGCCGGGAGAGACGCCCAGGCGGCGCAACTCCGCCCATTCCGGTGCCCTGAGTACCTTGTAGATCAGCATGAACCGGTTGATGCACTGCCACGCGCCTACCGTCAATGCCGTACCGGCCGGTGCGGCCCCGTGCGGGGGTGGCACGGCCTGTCCCACAACTCTTTGACTTACGTCATGGAAAGTACAACCATGGCATGTATCGATGACATACGACAGAAACCGAGGGACAAGGGGAGATAACGACAATGCCGATCAATTTCAGGAAACTCACGGCGCTGGCGGCCGGCTCGGCCATGCTCGCCGCGGTCGGGGCTGCCACCCCGGCGCTGGCCCAGCAGGAGGTGAAGCTGACCATTCTCGGCATCGGCGACATCTACAACTTCGACGAGGAAAAGGGCCGCGGCGGCGTGGCGCGGCTCAATGCGGTGGCGCTGGCGGAACGCGCCGCCAATCCCAACACGCTCTATGTATTCGATGGCGACATGCTCTCGCCTTCCGTCCTGTCGGGCTTCGACAAGGGCCAGAACATGATCGACCTGACCAACCTGGTGCCCTTCGACATCGCGGTGCCGGGCAACCATGAGTTCGACTTCGGGGTCGAGAACTTCCTCGAGAAGCGCGCCGCCTCCAAGGCGCCCTGGGCGGCGATCAACATCACCAATGCCGACGGCTCGCCGGTCGAGGGCTTGGGCGGCGTGATGTTCAAGGAGTTCGAGGGCCTGAAGGTGGCGCTGATCCCGGTGGCCCAGGACACCACGCCGGAGGTCTCCAACTCGGGCGACCTGAAGTTCCTGCCCACTGTCGAGACGGGGATCGCTGCCGCGAAACAGGCCCGCGCCGACGGGGCCGACCTGGTGATCGGGGTGGTGCAGACCAACCAGGAAAACGACCGCCTGCTGATCGCCAGCAAGGCCTTCGACGTGATCATCTCGGGCGACGATCATTCCTACGCCACCTCCTATGACGGCATCACCGCCTATGTGGAAACCTCGATCGAGGGGCGCTTTCTCTCGCCGGTGGATCTCTACGTGACGATCACCGAGAAGGACGGCAAGCGCAAGGTGCGCTGGGTGCCCGATTTCCGCTTCATCGATACTGCCAGGGTCACCCCCGATCCGGCCAGCCAGGAAATGGTGGATGCCTTCCGCAAGAAGCTCGACGAAAGCCTCAACGTGGTGATCGGGGTCACCGAGAACGTGCTCGATTCGCGCCGCAACAAGGTGCGCGGCGGCGAGGCCACCATGGGCAACCTGGTTGCCGATGCCATGCGCGCCGCCACCGGGGCGGACATCGCCATCACCAACGGCGGCGGCATCCGGGCCGACCGCATCTACGAAGCGGGCACCGAACTGACCCGCCGCGACATCATGACGGAACTGCCCTTCGGCAACGCCACGGTGCTGGTGGAGATCACCGGCCAGCAGGTTCTGGACGCGCTGGAAAACGGATTTTCCAAGTTCGAGAAGGGCTCGGGCCGCTTCCCGCAGGTCTCGGGGCTCGAGGTGGTCTGGGATCCCACCGCACCGCCGGGCGCGCGGGTGGTTTCGGTCAAGGTGAATGGCGCCGATCTGGACGTGAACGCGCTCTACAAGCTGGCCACCAACGACTACATGCTGCGCGGCGGCGACGGCTACACCATGCTGGGCGGCGGC
Organism: Paracoccaceae bacterium; assembly: GCA_026982515.1. GTDB lineage: Bacteria > Pseudomonadota > Alphaproteobacteria > Rhodobacterales > Rhodobacteraceae > S012-89. The sequence continues at coordinate 2,230 of JALSGY010000502.1, read as the reverse complement.
CGGGTGCTGATCGACCAGGGCAACGGCAACCTGATGGCCAATGACGTGATCGCCTACATCGAGAAGATGGGCAAGGTGAACGTCAAGGTCGAGGGGCGCATCAGGACGGTGGGTAACTGAAGCCTTCCGGCCAGTGAAGTAACGCAGGGCCCCGCGGAGCAACCGCGGGGCCTTCCCTTGCCCGGCGCCGGATGCACATACGCATCGTCAGCGGCCAGGTTCAGCCCGTTCCCCCTCGCTCAACCTCTCCCGCAGATAGGCGCGAGCCGTCTCCACATCGTCCCTTTCACGCCCGTCACTTTCCGGGATCAGCCGAAGCGCCTCTTCCCAGTCGCGGTCGGCCCCGGCATAATCCTGAAGCGCCAGCCGGACATAGCCGCGCAGGTAATACCCCATCGCGAAATCGGGCACCTGCGCCAGCGCCGCCCCCAGCACCGCCTCGGCGCCGGCCGCATCGCCCTCGCGGTTGAGCCTGCTGGCCTTCCTGTAGGCCGTAGCGATGGTGATCTCCGCAGGCGAGGGCGCAGAGAACAGACGCTCTTGCAGGAATTCGGCGATCTCTTCGGGAAAGGCGAAATCCGCCCCGAAGAGATAGGCCGCGGCATATTCGGAAAGGGCTTCATGCAGGCTGAGCGCGGCATAGACGCTGGGCAGTCCCTCCTCCAACGCAGGAGCGTCGAGGTAGCTGAACATGGCCTCGCGCACCGTCAGTCCCCGGGCCGCCAGCCGCTCCTTCACCCGCGCGATGCGGGTTTCGACCAGGGCGCGCCATTCCCTTGAGCGCGCGATCTGGCCAACCGGATCGGCCAGATGAACCACTTCATGCACGAACAGCCAGTTGGAATAATCCACCCCCAGGCGGTTGGGCCGCCCGGAACGGAAGAAATCGTCGCGGAAGATCACCGAAGCCTCGTGCCGACGCCGCGCCCAGGCCGCGGCCGGATGCTGCGGAGAAGGACCGGCGGTGCGGTAAAGGCTGATCGCACCCGCCGCGCCGGCCCGCGCCAGCACCCCGGGAACATTCTCGTCCAGCACCGCGAACAGGGCCGTGACGGCGGCGCGCTCTTTTTCCGCCCATTCGCCAAGCTCGATCCGCAGGGTCGATTCGGGAGCCAGATCGGAGCGAAACAGGATGCGCCCCTCCAGCGGCGCCTCCGCCTTCGCCCCCAGCGACACCAGAACGAGTGCCCACAACAGCACGGCCAGCCGCGCCGCGCCCCTCATCGCCCCGCAACCGCCGGGGTCATTTGCGACAGCATTCCCCCTTCGCACCGGATGCCTCCTTCATCTTGCCCCAAATACTCGCCGCGCAGCGCGCCGCCCGGCACGGGCGGCACTCAGTTGCCGGCGCTTTCCATCCGGCGCGCCGCCAGCACCTTCTCCAGCCAGCCGATCTCCATCTTCGGCACCGAGGACAGCAGCAGATCGGTGTAATCGTCGAAAGGCGGGTTGAGCACCCGCGATTTCGGACCGTAGCGTACCAGCTCCCCTTGGTACATCACCGCGATGGAATCGGCGATCGCGCGAACCGTGGCGATATCGTGAGTGATGAACAGATAGGCCACATCCTCGCGCGCCTGCAGACGAAGGAGCAGCTTGAGGATGCCGTCGGCCACCAGCGGATCGAGCGCGCTGGTCACCTCGTCGCAGATGATCAGCTTCGGCCGGGCGGCCAGGGCGCGCGCAATGCAGACCCGCTGCTTCTGGCCGCCCGACAGCTCTGCCGGGTAGCGGTCGATGAACTCGGCGCCCATCTCGATCTCGTCGAGCAGCTCGACCACGCGGTTGCGCTTCCTGCGCCCCTTCAGCCCGAAGTAGAACTCCAGCGGCCGGCCGATGATGGTTTCCACCGTCTGGCGCGGGTTCATCGCCACGTCGGCCATCTGGTAGATCATCTGCAGCTCGCGCAGGTCATCCCTGGAACGCTCGGCCAGCGCCGGAGCAAGCCGCCGCCCGGCAAAGCGCACCTCGCCCGCAAACGGCGGCAGAAGCCCGGTGATCACCCGCGCCAGCGTCGACTTGCCCGAGCCGCTCTCGCCCACCACCGCCAGCGTCTGGCCGGGGTGCACCTCGATGCTCACGTCCTTCAGCACCTGCACCCGATTGCCGTAAGCCGCCGAGATCCCCTCGGCCACCAGAACCGGCTCCCCCCCGGGGGATTTTTCCTCGTGCTCGATGGAGCGCACCGAAACCAGTGCCCGGGTGTAGTCTTCCCTCGGTGCGGCGATGA
>JALSGY010000501.1 GCA_026982515.1 Paracoccaceae bacterium | reverse complement strand
GAAAGCCGGGAAAGTAGCTGCCCTGCCGCAGCTTGGGCACCTTGAGGTTCAGCCGGCCCAAACGGGTATCGAGAGCGCGCTCTCGATACCCGTTACGCCAGGTCGTGCGTTCACTGTTGCGCTCATGTTTGCCGGCGCCGATCAGGCCTTCGACGTCAGCTTCCATCGGAAGCTGCAGCACCGCCTCGGCAACGGTGCGAATGAAATCGCCACCGTCCTGCTTGGCCAAAAGTTCGGAAAGGTCCATGTTGGTCCCGGGTCTCGGGGTCTCCGTGTGGTTCGTGGTTGAAGCTCTTGACCTGCTCCCCCTTTCTTTCAGCCGGGTTTTCATTCGCATTCCCGGCTTGCCTTGCCCGGCGTTTGCCGCGAAAAAGGGCGCGCGGCCCCGTAGCTCAGAGGATAGAGCAACCGCCTCCTAAGCGGTAGGTCATAGGTTCGACTCCTATCGGGGCCGCCAGCAGCGCAAGCCAGCCTTGCTAGCAGCGTCCGTGCCGCGCGCCCTGACAGGCAAGGGAGCGCAAGCTCCACAGCGATTTCAGGTAGACGATGATGGCTTCGATATCCTCCTCCGGCATCCGCTCGGAAAAGGCCACCATGCGCGGATTGCGCGGCGAGCCCTGGGAAATCGTTGCCTTCAGTGCGGCATCCGAGTGGTGCCACGCGTGCATGTCGTCATTGAGCGCAGGGGCCTTGAAGCCGAATTCGTCGCGCGCCTCGGGGTTTCCGGGGGCCTCGCCCACACCCTTTGCACCATGGCAGGCGGCGCAGGTGCCTTCGAACAGCTGCTCGCCGCGGGCCAGCCGTTCGGGGGTGAATTTGTCACTGCCCTCATAGCTGATCCAGTCTCGCCCGCCATTGCGGCTCATCATGATCGCGGCGGTATCCATGATGGCATAGATGGTGTCGGGGTCGAGCGGATCGGCGGCGAGGCTGAGGATATAACGGTCTGCAAAACCGTCCTCGAGAACCTGCCATTCCAGCTCGGGCTCCTGCGCGCCCACCAGGCCGACACCGAAGATGTAGGCCAGAACCTTCCCGCCGGGCAACACCGTCACCGCCGTGGCCGGCTTGTCCGATTCATGCGCCGGGCGCCAGGATTCGCCGCCATCTCCGGAAAGCAGCAGCCCGCCCATGGTGGCGGCGTAAAGATCGTTTTCCGATAGCGAGGACCGGGCCACGGAAAACACCTTCTCGGGCGAATTGGGGATTGCCGCCCAGGTTTTCCCGCCATCGCGGCTGGTCACGATGCCCCCGGCCACCGCGGCCAGGGCATCGGGGTTGCCCGGCATCACCGAGAGAGAGCGCACCGCCAGGGGGGTTGCAGAAACCGGCAGCCAGCTGGCCCCGCCGTCTTCGGACAGCATGAGCGGGGCGGGCCTGCTCTGGGCGTCGACGCCGCTGAGAAAGATCCTGCCGGCGCGGTTGATGTCCCCGGCCAGCCCGGTCACGGCAAGCTTGATGTCCGGCAGCACGCTTGCCATGCCATCGGGCCCGGCGCGCATCAGCCCGAAATCGGTGCCGATCAGCAGGACCGCATTGTCGGTGCGCAGTGGCTGCGGGGCCACGGCCGCGCCGTTGATGCGCTCGATCTGTTCGGTGGGGCCGCTCTGGGCCGCGGCCGCGAAGGGCAGAAGAAAAAGAGCGAGACTGGCGGTCAGGCCCCGCAGGGCGCGCGAGAACAGGGTCATGTCGTTCCTCCGTTCCGGCCGGTGGCCCTGGTCGCGCTCCAGTCCCGGCCGATCCCGGGATTTTATGCGAATCGACCCGGGAAAACAGGCCCGATTCCTGCAGCAAATCCGCACATCCCGCGCTGGAACCCTGAACCCGCGATCAGACCATGCGGATCACGTCCTTGTCGATGGCCAGCATGTAGCCCTTGCGGGCGATGTTCCGGATCAGCAACTCGCTCACCAGCTGGTTGCCCAGCGCATCGCGCAGCCGCTTGATGCGGGTGGCGCCGGCGGCCTCGTCGCATTCGGCCGGTGCGCGCCCCGATATCATCGCCTCGATCTCGGCGCCCGAAAGGATATCCTCGTCCATTCGCGCCTCGGCCAGCACCGAGAGCGTCTCGATCGCAGCCTTCGTCAGCTTGAATTCCATGTTGTTGAGATAGACGGTGTTCTGGTCGCGGCTGATCAGCAGCGAAGACACCTGTATCCCCTTGCGCTCGATCTCGCCCATGCGCCGGTTCAGTGCGATGATCGTCACCAGAAACACCAGCGCGGCGATCAGCAGCGCGGTGGAGAACACCAGCAGCACGAAGATCACCACCCGGTAGCTGGCCAGAACGTCGGAAAAGGCGGTGCCGCTTTGCGCGAGGATCTCCAGCAGCTTGATCTCGGCCCCGCTGGTGAGATCATCGTTTTCCACGAATATCCGCTCGACCCGCTGGTTGAAGGCGTTGGCATCGGGCAGGTTGATGAACAGCAGAAAAGCGGCCACCAGCAGAATGCCGACGATGGCCGCGATCCCCAGTGCGACGATGCGGTTTCCCGATTTGCGCGCATCAGTAGCGGAGGAAGAATTTCCCAGCACTTTCTCTTCTCTTCTCCAGTCCCTTTTCGTCGAAGAACGACAGGATGTTCAGCAGCTGCCAGTTCTCGACCGCAATGCGCCGCGCGATCTCGGTGGCGGCAAGGTCGGGATCGGCGCAGGCTTCGTCCGGCAGTTCCATCACACCGTAGTGCAGCCGCAGGGGATTGTCGCGCTTGGCCTTGTAATCGGCATAGCAGGCGGCCGCGGCGGGGCCCGCCAGCACCAGTGCCAGAGCGGCCGCCACCGTATGGATCAGGAGTTTTCTCATGCCCCCAGCCTGCGCAATGCGGCCCGGTTATTCAATAGCCGCGGCCCGTGGCGGTGCTGTTATCCGATAACAGGGGGCTGATATTGCCTATCTTTCCCGCTTCGCCCGATCGTTGCCTCATCCCGGCCGGTTCTGCCCGGCGGCCTGATGACAAGGACGAAGCCATGACCCGAAACCTGAAAACCACCATACTCGCCATTTCGATCGCCCTGATCGCCCTGACCGGGATTGCCGCCACCCCCGCGCAGGCCGGCAGCCGAAGCAAGGATGAATTCGGCCGTTTCCTGGCCGGGGCGATCGCGCTGGTGATCATCGGCAAGGCAATCGAGGAAAGCCAGGACGCGAAAAAGCCCCGGAAGGTTCGCAGGCCGCGCCCCCCGCAGCCCGATCTTTCGCGCGTTCTGCCCGCGCAGTGCTATTTCCCCATCGACACGGCCGAAGGCATCCGCGGGGTCTATGGCAAGGCCTGTCTGAACAAGAACATGCCCAAGGCCGAGCGTCTGCCGCGCTTCTGCGAGGAAACCGTGCGGGTGCGCTATGGCCGCCGCGCGAAGGTTTACGACGCCGGTTGTCTGAGCCGGTGGGGTTACCGGGCCGAGGCGCCGCGGTACTGACCGCAAACGAGCACCCGGCGCGCTTTTCCCAGCTTGGCGCGTCGGTTTCTGGGGGCGGGCTCCTGTGCCCGCCCCTTTTTTTGTTGCACTGCCCGGTTGCGCTGGCTTACCTGCGCCCATGGGCAGGACACCTCCCGATTTCAGCCTGGAACGCGCCGCATTCGCCCGTGGTGCACGCTGCGTGGCAGGGGTTGATGAAGTGGGGCGGGGGCCGCTGGCCGGGCCGGTGGTGGCCGCCGCCGTGCGCCTCGATCCGGCCGCCATTCCCGAAGGGCTGGCCGATTCCAAGGCCCTCACCGCCAGCCGCCGTGCCGCCCTGGCCGAAGCGCTGCGCGCCTGCGCCGATGTCTCGGTGGCCGAGGCCAGCGTGGCCGAGATCGACCGTCTCAACATCCTGCAGGCCGCCATGCTGGCCATGCAGCGCGCGGTGGAGGGGCTTGCCGCCCCTCCCGACCATGTGCTGGTGGACGGCAACCGTATCCCGAAGGCGCTGAGCGGGCGGGCCGAGGCGGTGGTGAAGGGTGATGCCCGCTGCCTGTCGATCGCCGCGGCCTCGATCGTTGCCAAGGTTTACCGTGATGCGGTGATGGTGGATTTGGCGCAACAGCATCCCGGCTATGGCTGGGAGAAAAACGCAGGCTATCCCACAAGGGCCCATCTGGAGGCGCTGCAAAATCTTGGGGTGACCCCACATCATAGGCGTTCGTTCCGGCCGGTGCACAATATATTGTATCAAGAGAAAATCTAAGCTATTGATTCAAAAAAAGAATTTGACGCCGAATCACCTTTGACCCATCTTTGTCTGCAACAAATGACGCGTCACGGAAGACGTGGGACAGAGGCAGACATGACGACCAGGACCGAAAAGAAGGAAGCACAAGAGCTTCCGCTCAATCAGATCTTGCCCGGCGACTGCATCAAGGTGATGAACAGCCTGCCCGAGGCCTCCGTTGATCTGATCTTCGCCGATCCGCCCTACAACCTGCAGCTCAAGGGCGATCTGCACCGCCCCGACAACTCGAAGGTCGATGCCGTGGATGATTCCTGGGATCACTTCGATTCGTTCAGGGCTTATGACCGGTTCACCCGGGCGTGGCTGAAGGCGGCGCGGCGGCTGCTCAAACCCCATGGCGCGATCTGGGTGATCGGCTCCTATCACAACATCTTCCGCGTCGGTGCGGCGATGCAGAACGAGGGCTTCTGGATCCTCAACGATGTGGTCTGGCGCAAGTCGAATCCGATGCCCAATTTCCGCGGCAAGCGCTTTACCAATGCCCATGAAACCCTGATCTGGGCCTCCAGGGCCGAGGCCAGCAGGTACACCTTCAACTACGAGGCGCTGAAGGCGCTCAACGAAGGGGTTCAGATGCGTTCGGACTGGGTGCTGCCGATCTGCACCGGGCATGAGCGGCTCAAGGATGAGGCCGGCAACAAGGCCCATCCTACGCAGAAGCCCGAGGCGCTGCTGCACCGGGTGCTGGTGGCCACCACCAACCCCGGCGACGTGGTGCTTGATCCGTTTTTCGGTACCGGCACCACCGGCGCGGTGGCCCGGATGCTGGGCCGCGAGTTCATCGGCATCGAGCGCGAGGCGGCCTACCGCGAAGTGGCCGAGGCCCGTATTTCGAAGGTGCGCAAGTTCGACAAGGCTGCGCTAGAGGTCACGGCCAGCAAGCGGGCCGAGCCGCGCGTCCCCTTCGGCCAGCTGGTGGAGCGCGGGCTGTTGCGCCCGGGCGAGGTGCTGATCAGCCCGCGCGGCAAGACGGCCAAGGTGCGCGCCGACGGCACGCTGATCGCAGACGAGGTGAAGGGCTCCATCCATCAGGTGGGTGCGGCACTGGAAAGCGCCCCCTCGTGCAACGGCTGGACATACTGGCACTTCCGCCGCGACGGCAAGAAGGTGCCCATCGACGTGCTGCGCCAGCAGATCCGTGCCGAGATGAACTGACGATCCACGCTTTACCGCCGGTGCCTGTGGCCTGACCACGGCACGACTGCCCCGCCCTCGCAAGACGGCGGGGCTTTTTTGCGCATTTCCAGGCAGGCTCGCGCGATGCCTACCACGGCATCGGCAGATCCCATGTCTTGTAGGGAGCCCAGTCGGTGATTTCCGGGTAATACATCGCCCGCCACTTGCGCACCTTCGGGTTCATCACCCGCCGCCACAGGGGCGGGATCATGGCCGCCAGCGTCATCAACGGGTAGCCGTAGGGTAGCTGTGGGGCCTCGGCCTCGGTGTAGTTCTGCAACAGCGGAAAGCGCCGGTCGGGGCGGTAGTGATGATCGGAGTGGCGCTGGAGGTTGATCAGCAACCAGTTAGAGGCCCGATGCGCCGCGTTCCACGAATGGTGCGGCTTCACGTGCTCATACCTTCCCCCCCCGAGGTGCTTTCGGGTGAGGCCGTAATGCTCCACGTAATTCACCAGTTCCAGCTGCCAGATGGCGATGAAGGCCTGATAGACGAACAGCCCCAGCCCGGCCCAGCCGCCCAGCCCGAAGGCCAGCAGCAGGCAGGCCCCCTGCAGCACCAGATAGCGCCAGAAGGGGTTGGCACGGCTGGCCCAGCCCAGACCCCGGCGCGCGAGCATTTCCCGCTCCGCCCGCCAGGCCGAGGGCAGCCCCTGGCGCAGCACGCGCGGGAAGAAGCGGTGGAAGCCCTCGTTGTAGCGGGCTGTTACCGTATCGCGCGGGGTGCCCACATGGCGGTGGTGCACCAGCAGGTGTTCGGTGCGGAAATGCGAATAGAGAACCGTCGCCAGCAGCAGATCGCCCAGCCAGCGCTCCAGTCTCGTTTTCTGGTGCATCAGTTCGTGGGCGTAGTTGATGCCGACGGTGCCGGTCACCACGCCGATGCCGAAGAACAGGATGATCTTCTCCAGCACGTCCAGGTGCTCGGCCCGGGGGACATACCAGATCAGCCCGAACAGCAGTGCAAACTGGATGGGAAACCAGATCAGGGTGATCAGCCGATACCAGAAGAGGTTTTCCTCGGGCGTTTCCGGATCGGCGTTTTCGGTGTTCAGCCCGGTGAGGAAATCGAGCAGGGTGAACAGCCCCCAGCTGACCAGCGGCGGCAGTGCCAGCGCCCAGCCGCCGCGGGCGGCGGCAAACAGCACCACCGGCACCAGAACCAGCGACAGCCAGAACGGCAGGGCGCGCTGGATGCGGGCGACGTTGTCGGCTGATATCATCGCTTTCGGCCTCTTTTTCGCGCGCACTCTAGCAGAGCGCCCGCAGCGCTCAAAACCCTTTCAGAAGGGGCGCGGCCAGCGCATGGGCCTTGCGCATCACGCTGGGCAGGCTGGCGGGGTCGAACTCGGCCGCGGGGATGAAAAAGCCGCGCTCTGGCCGGGCATCGATGCCCGGCCGGGCCACCCTCAGCGAAAGATGCAGGTGGAAATGGGTGAAGGTGTGGCGCACCTGCGCGCCCGGATCGGCCCAGTCGGCCTGCAGCGGCGGGGCGGGCACGGGGGCCTCGCCCCATTCGCTGCCGGGCCAGCCCAGCATCCCGCCCAGAAGGCCCCGGGTGGGGCGGCGCTCCACCAGCCAGGCGCCATCGGCGCGCCGGGCGATATAGGCGATGCCGTGGCGGGTGGGCCGGGCCGCCCTTGGCGCGCGCCGGGGCAGGGCGCCGGCAAGGCCCTTTCTGCGCGCTGCGCAATCGCCCGCCCAGGGGCAGGCCCCGCATGAGGGGGACTTCGGCGTGCAGACGGTCGCGCCGAGGTCCATCAGTGCCTGGGCGTGGTCTCCGGGGCGCTCGGGCGGTGTCAGCCGGGCGGCAAGCCCGGCCAGGCGGCGCTTGGCGGCGGGCAGGGGCTCTTCAATCGCGTGCAAGCGGGCCATGACCCGCTCCACGTTGCCGTCCACCACGGTCTCGGGGCGGTCGAAGGCAATGGCGGCGATCGCAGCTGCCGTGTAGGGGCCGATGCCTGGCAGTTTCACAAGCTCATCGCGTGTGTGCGGAAACCGCCCCTCCATTTCATTGGCCACCACGCGGGCACATGCGATCAGATTGCGTGCCCGTGCATAGTAGCCCAGCCCCGCCCACTCGGCCATTACCTCTGCCTCGGGGGCTGCGGACAGGGCCTGCACGGTGGGCCAGCGCCGGGTGAAGCGCTCGAAGTAGCCCTTTACCGCGGCCACGGTCGTCTGCTGCAGCATCACTTCGGAAAGCCACACGCGATAAGGGTCGGGCAGGCGGCCGGCTGCCCGTTCCGCCGGGCCGACGCGCCAGGGCAGGGTGCGCGCGTGGAGGTCATACCATGCCAGCAGCCGCTGGCCGAGATCGGGGCTGGGCAATCCTGTGCTCCGCCTGGTTGCTTTGGGCTGGCGGTGGCGCCAGCGTTGTCTAGAATAGGGCAATGCACGGAACATTCCAGAGATGACACAGGCAGGGCAGGAAAGACCAAAACGGCGGATGCGCGGCTTCGAGCCCGCGGCCGGGCTGCTGAAGAACCCGATCCGCAAGGTGGGCGAGAGCCGGGGCTTTGCCATTTCCCGGCTGCTGACCCACTGGCCCGAGATCGTCGGCGAGGAAATCGCCAGCGCCGCCCTGCCGGTGAAGGTCGGCTATGCCAGGGGCGGCTTCGGCGCCACCCTGACCGTGCTGACCACCGGCGCCCATGCCCCGCTGCTGCAGGCGGAGTTGCCGAAGATCATCGAGAAGGTGAATGCCTGCTACGGCTATGCGGCCATATCGCGCATCCACATCACGCAGACCGCCCCCTTAGGTTTTGCCGAAGGTCAGGTGGCTTTCCGCCCGGCCGAACCGAAAGAACCGCCGCGCCCCGACAGTTCG
>JALSGY010000500.1 GCA_026982515.1 Paracoccaceae bacterium | reverse complement strand
AAGAAGGGTCGCACACCGGTTAGTCCGCCACGAAAAAGGGCCGCGCCCCGCGGCACGGCCCCTGAAACCCATGGTGCGAAGGATCAGTTCTTCGCGTAGTATTCCACCACCAGGTTAGGCTCCATCATCACCGGGTAGGGCACGTCGCCAAGCCCCGGGGTGCGCACAAAGGTGGCCGTCATCTTGGAATGGTCGACATCGATGTATTCCGGCACGTCACGCTCGGGCAGCTGCACCGCCTCGAGAACCACCGCCAGCTGCTTGGAGCGCTCGCGCACCTCGATCACGTCGCCTTCCCTGACACGGTAGGAGGGGATGTTCACCCGCTTGCCGTTGACCAGCACGTGCCCATGGTTGACGAACTGCCGCGCGGCAAAGACGGTGGGCACGAACTTGGCGCGGTAGACCACGGCATCGAGGCGACGCTCCAGCAGACCGATGAGGTTTTCGCCGGTATCGCCACGCATCCGCTCGGCCTCGGCGTAGATGCGGCGGAACTGCTTTTCCGTCAGATCGCCGTAGTAGCCCTTGAGCTTCTGCTTGGCGCGCAGCTGCAGGCCGTAGTCCGACAGCTTGCCCTTGCGGCGCTGGCCGTGCTGACCGGGGCCGTATTCGCGGCGGTTGACGGGGGATTTCGGACGCCCCCAGATGTTTTCGCCCATCCGGCGGTCGATCTTGTACTTGGCAGAGGTGCGTTTGGTCACCGTCTGATCTCCTTCCATTGCCCCGTGGGGCGATTGTCGAAGGGCGTTGTCCTTCTCCCTTGCGGGCGACAGGCATCCCCTTGCGGGGGCCACCAACACCAATGATTGCCCCGGCCACCGGGGCCGGAACGGGGCGCTTATACAGCCGCGCGGGGCAGAGTCAATGGGCCGCGAAGGCCCCGTGGGCCAGCAGCGCCGCCTCGCCGCGCGTCAGGTTGCGCCGGGCGAAGGGGCCGTAACTGAACGGATCATCGGCCACATCGGGGAAACGCTCCAGCAGGGCCTGCCTCTGGAGCGGGTCGAGCTGTTCGAGCGACGTGCCGGCGGGGTGGAAGCTTTCGCATTCGCTGCCGTTGGCCCGGAGCACCTGGTGGCTGTCGAGCGCCAGATGGATATAGGTGACCTCGCGCAACCGGCGCTCCACCGTGACGGTACGGTCGTTGATCAGGTCGCGCGCCGAGACCAGCACCTCCGCGGAGGCAAACAACGCCTGCGCCACCGGTCCCTTCACCAGCACCCGGTGATCCGGAGACACCACGAGATCCTCGTCGGGCCCGCCGTCGCACAGCACATGCGCCCTGATCCGGACCGGACGCAGATGCGGCATGGCAAAAAGACGCGCGCCACTGATCCTGCGCCGCCGATCCAGCGCACCGGCTGAGGGCCATTGTCGCGGGTTTCGACCAGGTCGTCCTCGGCCAGATCCTCCACCGGACACGGCCCCAGGGGGGTGGCGATCTTCGTGCCGGGGACGAAACAGATCACCCCGGGGGCGCGCTGGTCCAGCGGCGGGCGGCGGGCCTCCAGGGTGCTTTCCACCACCCACAGATCGCGATCGGCGGGCGGCAACCGACCGACGAAGAGCAGCATCGGATGATGCGCACCCTCGATCTCGATCAGGGTGGAGGAATAGAGACGGCGCCCATCAGTCAGCTCGAAGCCGGCGCGAAACAGGGGCTGGTCGCCCCCATCGCGGCCAGAGCGGGGCGGGATCAGGCCCGGATCCGCAAGCAGACGGCGCACCTTGCTGGCCGCGTGCCGGCGCAATTCCTCCCGGTCCTTGCCTTCGAGCACCAGAAGATCCGACGCCTCGTCGATCCGCACGGCGCGCCCGCTCCAACGCCATGAAGAGCCCACATCGAGGTCACACACCGGGGCGGCAACGATTCCGTCAACCTCCGTCTGTGCCCACGAAAGGACAAACGTGCCGCGAAAGCCCGTTTCCATGCCTGTTTACCTGCCTTTGTCTTTTCTTCTTGTCCGACCATTACCACGCCGGGGCGCGCCTGTTAACCGGTTGTTTCACCGTGGTGAATCCGGGCGTGCCTTTCCTGCCACCGAAAATTTGCCGCACCGGTTGAAAGCCCGCCCCCTCCCTCCCTAAATGCGCAACACGGCATTACTGATGATTTTCATGCCTGCCGCTCCCTTTTTCGCAGCGGCGGGCATGCAACCGGGTCGCCAGGCCAGCCGCGATTTTCCTCCTGGGCCGGACCCGCAACGAGGAGGACCCACAATGAACTTCCGCAGATTTCCCGCACTTGCCATGCTGATCGCGGTGCTGGCCCTGCCCCTGCCGGTATTCTCTCAGGCGCTGCCCGCCGCGGACGAGCGCGGCATTCCCACCATCGCGCCGCTTCTGCAGGCCGTGACCCCGGCGGTGGTCAACATCACGGTGATTGCCGAAAACCGCGGCCCCGGGCAATTTGCGCCCGATCCCTTCTTTCCGCCCTTCTTCGCCCCGCAGAAGCCACAGCGGCAGGTGAGCGCAGGATCGGGCGTGATCGTCGATGCCGAAAAGGGTTACGTGCTGACCAACAACCACGTGGTGCAGGGCGGCGACCAGGTGATCGTCACCCTGAAGGACAAGCGCAGCTTCGAGGCAAGGGTGCTGGGGCGCGACCCGGCCACCGATCTGGCGCTGCTGCAGATCCCGGCCGAGAACCTGACCGCCATTCCCATGGGCAATTCCGAAGAGCTTCTGGTGGGTGATTTCGTGGTCGCCATCGGCAACCCCTTCGGGCTGGGCCAGACGGTGACCTCGGGGATCATCTCGGCGCTGGGACGTTCGGGGATCAATCCCGAGGGCTATGAGGATTTCATCCAGACGGATGCCTCCATCAACCCCGGCAACTCGGGCGGCGCGCTGGTCACCTTCGACGGCAAGCTGGTCGGCATCAACACCGCCATCATCGCCCCCGCGGGCGGCAATGTGGGCATCGGCTTTGCCATCCCCGTCAACATGGCGCGTGCGGTGATGAACCAGCTGATCGATTACGGCCAGGTGCGGCGCGGGCTGCTTGGGGTCATGGTCCAGGATCTGACACCGGATATCGCCGATGCGCTCGGGCTTGACGTGACCGAGGGCGCGCTGATCGCTCGGGTGGAGCCGGGATCGCCGGCCGAGGCCGCGGGGCTGCAGCCGGGCGACGTGGTGGTCAGGCTCGATGACGAGACGATATCGGATGCCAAGGACCTGCGCGGCCATCTGGGCGTGATGCGCCCGGGCAGAGAGTTCACCATGGAGGTGGTGCGGCGTGACGGGCGCAAGACCATCACCGCCACGGTGCGCGAGGCGCGCAAGGCCCGGCAGGTGGCGCGCTCGCGGTTGCTGTCGGGCGCGGTGCTTTCGCCGCTCGAACGCGGCATGCCCGGCTTCGGCCAGGTGCGCGGCGTGGCGGTGAGCGATGTCGCCCCGGGCAGCCCGGCAGAACGTTTCGGCCTGCGCAAGGGTGACGTGATCACCTCGGTCAACCGGATGCGCGTGCAGACGGTCGAGGAGCTTGACCGTGCCCTGGCCCAGACCGACGGCGCGGTGGCCATGACCATCTGGCGGCACGGAACGACGGTGTTTCTGATGATCCGGCCGTGAGCACCCGCCGGCGGGGCGGATCAGCCTCCGGCGGGGATATTTTCAAGGCATCGAAGAGCCGGGCCGCCGCGTGAAAGGGGAGGCCCGGCCAATCGGAGCCTGATCACAAGCTTACCCGCATCTGGAATAGCCGCAGCTGGCGCAGGTCATGCAGCCTTCGATCATCCGCATGTCGTAGCTGCCGCAGGATGAGCAGGCCTGGCCCCTGGGAGGGCCGAGGTTGACCACATCGGCCCTGGGATCGGATTTCAGCCCCATCCCCTCGCCCTCGATGAAGCCGATGGCGATCAGGTGCTGCTCGATCACCCCGCCGATGGCGGCCAGGATCGAGGGCACGTATTTGCCCTTCATCCAGGCTCCGCCGCGCGGGTCGAACACCGCCTTGAGCTCCTCGACAACGAAGCTCACATCGCCGCCGCGGCGGAACACCGCCGAGATCATCCGCGTCAGCGCCACCGTCCAGGCGTAATGCTCCATGTTCTTGGAGTTGATGAACACCTCGAAGGGCCGGCGGTGGCCGCCGATGACGATGTCGTTGATGGTGATGTAGATGGCATGCTCGCTGTCGGGCCATTTCAGCTTGTAGGTGGTGCCCTCCAGTTCCTGCGGGCGCTCCAGCGGCTCGGAAATATAGACGACATCGGCGCCATGATCGGCCTCCGGGGTCTTCTCGGATTTCTCGGAAACCGACAGGACCGAGCCCGTCACCTCGTTCGGGCGATAGGTGGTGCAGCCCTTGCAGCCCGAATCATAGGCCTGCATGTAGACGTCCTTGAAATCCTCGAAGGAAATGTCCTCGGGGCAGTTGATGGTCTTGGAGATGGAACTGTCGATCCATTTCTGCGCGGCCGCCTGCATGCGCACGTGATCGGCCGGCGTCAGTGTCTGGGCCGAGACGAAATGATCGGGCAGCTCGCGGTCGCCGAATTTCTCGCGCCACAGCTGCACCGCGTAATCCACCACCTCTTCCTCGGTGCGGGTGCCGTCCTTTTGCAGCACCTTGCGCCTGTAGCTGTAGGCGAAGACCGGCTCGATCCCCGAGCTGACATTGCCGGCATAAAGGCTGATCGTGCCGGTGGGCGCGATCGAGGTCAGCAGCGCGTTGCGGATTCCGTGTTCGCGCACCGCTTCGCGCACGTCTTCGTCCATCTGCTTCATGTTGCCGCTGGCCAGGTATTTCTCTGCCTCGAACAACGGGAAGGCGCCCTTTTCCTTCGCCAGATCGACGCTGGCAAGATAGGCCGCGCGGGCGATTTCATGCAGCCAGGCCTCGGTCTGGCGCACCGCCCCGTCCGAGCCGTAGCGCAGCCCCAGCATCAACAGCGCATCGGCCAGCCCCGTAACGCCCAGGCCGATGCGCCGCTTGGCGCGGGCCTCCTCGGCCTGCTGCGGCAGCGGAAAGCGCGACACGTCCACCACGTTGTCCATCATCCGCACCGCGATGCGCACCAGCCGGTCGAGCTCGGCACTGTCGAGGTGGGCATTCTCCTCGAAGGGGGATTCGATCAGCCTTGCCAGGTTGATCGAGCCCAGCAGGCAGGCGCCGTAGGGCGGCAGGGGCTGCTCGCCGCAGGGGTTGGTGGCCGAGATCGTCTCGCACCAGGCGAGGTTGTTCATGGCATTGATGCGGTCGATGAAGATCACGCCGGGCTCGGCGTAATCGTAGGTGGACTGCATGATCCGGTTCCACAGGTCGCGCGCCCGAACCGTGTGATAGACGGTGCCGGCGAATTTCAGCTCCCACGGGGCGTCGTCCTTGACCGCCTGCATGAAATCATCCGTCACCAGAACCGACATGTTGAAGTTGCGCAGCCGGGCCGGATCGGACTTGGCGGCGATGAAATCCTCGATGTCGGGGTGGTCGCAGCGCATGGTGGCCATCATCGCGCCGCGGCGCGAGCCGGCGCTCATGATGGTGCGGCACATGGCGTCCCACACATCCATGAAGGACAACGGCCCCGAGGCATCGGCGCCCACGCCCTTCACGTCCGAACCCCGGGGCCGGATGGTGGAGAAATCATAGCCGATGCCCCCGCCCTGCTGCATGGTCAGCGCGGCCTCCTTGAGGCTGTCGAAGATGCCGCCCATGCTGTCGGGGATGGTGCCCATGACGAAACAGTTGAACAACGTCACCGCCCGGCCGGTGCCGGCCCCTGCGGTGATGCGCCCCGCCGGCAGGAAACGGAAATCCTCCAGCGCCGCGTAGAACCTTTCTTCCCAGTATCCCGGATCCTCCTCGACAGAGGCAAGCGCCCTGGCCACCCGGCGCCAGGTATCCTCTACGCTCTTGTCCACCGGCGTGCCGTCAGGCTCCTTCAGCCGGTATTTCATGTCCCAGATCTGCTCGGCGATCGGCGCGGTGAATCGGCTCATCTTTCAGCTGCATCCCGGTGTTGATGGAAGGCTCCCAGCCTAGGCGTTTCGCCCCGGCCGGTCAACTTGCGTTCCGCACGCCGGCTGGTAGAGTCCGCCAGGGTGCGGGCCATGTCTTGGGGGTGAAGATGGCGGATCACATAAATCTTGTGAAATTATGCGTCGGCGTCACCTCCGTGGACGATCTCGCCAGCCGCATCGACGCGCGGCGCAGCACCGAGACGATGCATGTGACGCGAATGTGGCCGCGGCAGGCGGAGGCGCTGCTGAACGGGGGGTCCCTCTACTGGGTGATCGGGGGGGCGATCCTGGCCCGCCAGGGGATCATCGGGCTTGAGGAAATTCGCGGCGAGGACGGGATCCGGCGCTGCGGCATCCGCCTGGATGCCCGGCTGATCCGCACCGAGGCCGCGCCGCGCCGCCCCTTCCAGGGCTGGCGCTATCTGCCCCCCGAAGATGCCCCGCCCGACCTGCCCGAACGCAGAACGAAAGAGGACGAGCTGCCGATGGAACTGCAGCTCGCCCTTGCGCAGATCGGGCTGAGATAGGCCCTTTCCCGCCGCCAGCGGTTACTTGTGCTCGTCCGGCTGATCGTGCCCGGTCGGCCCGGCATCGCCTTCGGGGTGCTCCTCGGCCTCCTGGTGATCCTCGCCGCCGTCACCTTCCTCCTCCTCGGCACCGTGCATCAGCTCTTCGATGTCATGGGGGATGTCGGCCTGGCTGAACTTCTTCTGTTCTTCCTCGTCGTGCAGGAAGGCGATGATCGCGGCCAGTTCCTCGCCGGTGAGCTCGATCTGCCCGCCCAGCTCTTCCTGCTGCATCATCACCATCGCCTCGGCGCCCCGCCACATGCGGGCGGCGAACTCGAAGGCGTTCATCGGATAATCCATGTAGTCGGCGGCGAACTCCGGCGCATCCTCGCCGCCGATGCCATTGACCGAGTGACAGACCACGCAGCCCTTCGCGGCGAACAGCTTGCGCCCTTTCTCGGCGTCGAACGGCGGGATGGCCAGGCCGTTTTCCAGAATGAACCCGGATCGGGACATCACGTCGCTGACCTGCGGCGTATCACTTGATCCCATGGCCGTTCCGGCGACAATCATCAATGCAGATCCAAGGCCGAATCCGAATGTCTTGAGTTTCATGTCATTTCCCCTTGTTGTGCGCCCACACGACGCGAAACGTGAAACCCGGTTAGACAAAGGGCGCCGAAGCGGGATTGATGCAGATCAAAATCAGTGATCACGAATTTGGATTGCGTCGAAATGCCGCGACGCAGCATCAGGTGGCAGACCCAGTCTTTCCAGAAGTCCATTCAGAATTTCGCGCTCCTTCGGGCCCCATTGTGCCTCATGCGAAAGAAAAAGTATAGCCTGGGAGCGCAGCACCAGCCCGTCCGAAAGAACCTTGAGGTGATTGGCCCGCAGCGTCTCGCCGGTGGAGGTGATGTCGGCCACTGCCTCTGCGGTCAGGTTCTTGACCGTCCCCTCGGTAGCCCCCTGGCTGTCGACCAGCTTGTAATCGGCCACCCCCGCCTCGCGCAGGAACTCGCGCACCAGCCGGTGATACTTGGTGGCGATCCGCATGCGGAAGCCATGCGCCTTGCGAAAGGCGGCGGCTGCGGCATCCAGATCATCGAGCGTGTCCACATCCACCCAGCCGGCGGGCACCGCGATCACCAGATCGGCCCGGCCGAAGCCCAGCGGCGCCAGCTCTGAAATCCGCTCCTGCCAGGCGGGAACCTTCTCGCGCACCATGTCGGCGCCGGTCACGCCCAGGTGCAGCCGCCCCGAGGCCAGCTCGCGCGGGATTTCACCGGCCGAGAGCAACACGAGGCTCACCCCCTCCACCCCCTCCACGGCGCCGGCATATTCGCGCTCGGAGCCGGTGCGGCGCAGGCGGATACCCCGCTCGCCGAACCACTCGAAGGTCTTTTCCATCAGCCGCCCCTTGGACGGCACGCCCAGCCGCAGGTTCATGTTTCCCCCTCCCGCAACTGCACCACCAGGCCGGGCCGGATCACCCCCCCCACCGCCGGAATGGAGCGCCCCCGCCCCAGCACCGCGGTCAGCGCATCATAGCGCCCGCCCGAGGCGACCGGCGGCAGCTCGGGCCGGCCCTCTGCATGGAAGGAGAAGACGAAGCCGTCGTAATATTCCATCGTGGTGCGGCCATGGCTGGCCTCGAAGGCCAGGGCGCCGGCCTCGATGCCGCGCCGCTCCAGCGCTTCCAGACGCCGCTCCAGCCTTTCCACCGCCTTGCCGACGGCGGGCATCTC
>JALSGY010000499.1 GCA_026982515.1 Paracoccaceae bacterium | reverse complement strand
GGCGTTTCAGGTCCACATGCAGCAGCCCGTTTTCCAGGGTTGCGCCGGCCACTTCGACACCCTCGGCCATCACGAAGGAGCGCTGGAACTGCCGCGCGGCGATTCCGCGGTGCAGAAAGCGCCGCTGGTCGCCGTCGTCCGCCTGCCTGCCGCGGATGACAAGCTGCCGGTCTTCCACCGTGATCGAAAGATCGTCCTCGGCAAATCCGGCCACCGCAAGGGTGATTCGATAGCTGTTTTCGCTGGTCTGCTCGATGTTGAAGGGAGGGTAGCCCCCCAGTTCGGATTTGGCGGTGCGTTCCACCAGCCGTTCCAGCTGTTCGAACCCGAGCAGAAACGGGTGAGTGCTGAGAGTCAGTTTTGTCATCGACACGTCCTTAAGCAAGCGACAGTCCACATTTCAGGCCCCATTCCGGCTGCCTGATCGAAATATGGGGGCGGTTTGCGGCCCCTGCAAGAGCGTAACCGCCGCATTTCCTTGGCCAAACGCCCGAATCCCGGTATTTTGTGCCATGCGCGAAAGCGACTCAGCGGGTGAACGATGAACGAAACCCCAGAGATGGACCACAAGGAACAGCTTCGCGTGAAGCTCGAGGTTCTGCGCCGCGAGCACCGCGATCTCGACGAAGCCATTGATGCCCTGCAGGAAAGCAGGCGCGCCGATCAGTTGCGCCTGCGCCGGCTCAAGAAACGCAAGTTGCAGCTCAAGGACCAGATCGCCCTCATCGAGGACGAACTGACCCCGGACATCATTGCGTGAGCGGCGCATCCGGCTATATTGCGCCTTCCTTTTGACGGAGCGCAAACATGAGCGAAGCCAGGGTGGGCATCATCATGGGCAGTCAGTCCGACTGGTCCACGATGAAGGAGGCCGCCGGAATACTTGATGAGCTGGGCGTGGCCCACGAGGCCCGCATCGTCTCGGCCCATCGCACCCCCGACCGGCTGTGGGAATACGGCCGCTCGGCCGCCGGACGGGGGCTGAAGGTGATCATCGCCGGGGCTGGCGGCGCGGCGCATCTGCCGGGGATGATGGCCTCCAAGACGCCTCTGCCGGTGATCGGGGTGCCGGTGCAGACGAAGGCGCTGTCGGGGATCGACAGCCTCTATTCCATCGTCCAGATGCCGCGCGGCTTTCCGGTGGCGACCATGGCGATCGGGGCGGCGGGGGCGGCCAATGCCGGGCTGATGGCGGCCCAGATCCTGGCACTTGGCGACAAGGCGCTTGCCGCCCGGCTGCAGGCCTGGCGCGAGGCGCTCTCGGCCTCCATTCCCGAAGAGCCCGGCGATGACTGAACCTCTCGCGCCGGGGGCGACGATCGGCATTCTGGGGGGCGGGCAGCTGGGGCGGATGCTCTCGGTGGCCGCCTCCCGGCTGGGCTTCAAGTGCCATATCTACGAACCCGGCGCCGCCCCGCCCGCAGCCCAGGTAGCCCATGCCCTGACCACGGCTCCTTATGAGGATACCGCGGCACTGAGCGCTTTCGCGGCCTCGGTGGACGTGGTGACCTACGAATTCGAGAACATCCCCACAGCGGCGCTGGACCTGCTGGAAGAGGCCGTGCCCGTGCGCCCGGGGCGCGAGGCGCTGCGGGTCAGCCAGGACAGATTGACGGAAAAGGAATTTCTGCAGGGGCTCGGGCTGGCCACCGCGCCCTTCGCCCCGGTCGCGAGCGAGGCCGAAATGCAGCAGGCCATCGCCCGGACCGGCACCCCGGCGATCCTGAAAACCCGCCGCTTCGGCTATGACGGCAAGGGCCAGGTGCGGATCGATTCCACCCCTGATGCGGGTGCGGCCTGGGCACAGCTGGAACCGGCACCGGCGATTCTCGAAGGCTTCGTGGCATTCAGCCATGAAATTTCGGTGATCGGAGCGCGCGGCATGGATGGGCGCGTGGCCTGTTTCGACCCCGGCGAGAACGTCCACGAGGGCGGTATCCTGCGCACCACCACGGTGCCGGCACGGCTGTCGCCGGCCCAGCGCTCGGACGCGGTGCTGATCGCGGCGCGGATCCTGAACGCACTCGAATACGTGGGCGTGCTGGGGGTGGAGCTGTTCGTCACCGACGACGGGCTGGTGGTCAACGAGATCGCCCCGCGGGTGCACAACTCCGGCCACTGGACACAGCAGGGCTGCACCATCGACCAGTTCGAGCAGCACATTCGCGCCATCGCCGGCTGGCCGCTGGGCGACGGCACCCGCCATGCGGACGTGGAAATGACCAACCTGATCGGCGATGACGTGGCGCGCATCCCCGACATCGCCGCCGACGGGCGCTCGGCAATCCATCTCTACGGCAAGGCCGAGGCGCGGCCGGGGCGCAAGATGGGCCACGTGAACCGGATCACCGGCAAGCCGGGCTGAACCCTGGCGGGCCGCACGCGGCCTGCTCCGCTCGAAGGATGCCGGCCTCAAAACCCCGGCAGGTGCCCGGCTGCGGCCCTCGCCACCCTATTTCCAGATCGTCCGCGCCAGGACCTCGCCCAGGGTCAGCTCATGGTCGAACCGGCCCTCGCGCAGGAAGATCTTCACCTCCTCGATGACCAGCGGGTTCATCATCATGAAGGTATGCGTCACCGGCAGCACGATATGGTCGGTCATGCCCTGGATGCGGGTCGACTCCACCGAGACCTTGCCGTCATCCTCGCCCTCGATCAGCGAGGAATACAACGGGTTGAGCGAACGGTCCCCCGCGATCACCCCCAGTTCGAAGGCCGGCAGGCCCAGCCGGTTGGGCACGCTGTCCGGCCCGGTCCCCAGCTGCAGCCCGGCCGGCCCGTTCAGCCACTTGAAGGGGCCGAGATCGCCGAAGGCATCCACCAGTTCCGTGCCGTGGTTGGGCGGGCCCAGCATGACCACGCGGCCCATCCGGGGGGGGCGGTTTTCCTCCAGCCAGGCGCGCACCAGGATGCCGCCCATGGAGTGGGTGACGAAGTTCACCTTCCTCTCGCCGCACTCGGCAACCGCCGGCGGCAGGGCCATCTCCACCAGTTGCTCGATCGGGGCCGCGGTGGAGGGGTAGCCGCGGTTGACCACGTGGTAGCCCTCCGCCTCCAGCGCTTCCTCCATGATCAGCATCGAGGCGCTGGTGCGCGCCAGCCCGTGCAGCAGCACGACGCATTCGCCCTCGGCCTCCGCCGCGGCCGGGCCGGGCAGGACGAGGGCGATCGTCAGGGCAAGGGCCAGTCTCATCCCGTAAAGATAGGGCGGCGGAGCGGCTTGTGCGAGCCCCCGCTTGCAACCGCCCCGCCCCGCCGCCATTGTTGCGGCATGAAGGTCCGCCCCCCGCGCCTGTCCGTGCGCGCCATCATCGTGCATGAAAACCGGCTGCTGCTGGTCAATGCCTACCCCGGCCACCGCAAGCGGCTGTGGTGCGCGCCCGGCGGCGGGGTCGAGCCGGGCCAGTCCCTGCCCGACAACCTGGCCCGTGAAGTGCACGAGGAATGCGGCCTGGAAATCGCCGTGGGCGATCTGGCGCTGGTCAACGAGTTTCACGACCCGGCAAGCGGCTTTCACCAGGTGGAGCTGTTCTTCCGCTGCCGCCTGACCGGTGGTCCACCGCGCAGTGACTGGAGGGACCCGGCCGCAGTGGTTACCGAGCGGCGGTTCTTCGCCGAGGACGAGCTGCACTCCGTCCGGCTCAAGCCCGACAGCCTGCCGGAGGTGGCCTTCGCGGCCAGCGGCCCGGTGCGCTATGACCCGCTGGAGCGGATCATCTGAGGCACGAGGGCGCAGCGCCGGAGAGGTACCGGCCCTGATGCAGCTGATGCAAAAGGGGCCCCGTCCGGGGCCCCTTTCTTTCGGATTTTCTGCCAGAGGGCAGCTTACATCATGCCGCCCATGCCGCCCATGTCGGGCATGCCGCCGCCGGCCGCGCCGGCGCCCTTGGGCTCGGGCTTGTCGGCAACCATCGCCTCGGTGGTGATCAGCAGGCCGGCCACGCTCGCGGCGTCCTCCAGCGCAGTGCGGACCACCTTGGCCGGGTCGATGACGCCGAACTTGAACATGTCGCCGTATTCCTCGGCCTGAGCATTGAAGCCGAAGTTCGGATCATCGCTTTCGCGCACCTTGCCGGCCACGACCGAGCCGTCAACACCGGCGTTTTCGGCGATCTGACGAAGCGGAGCTTCCAGCGCCTTGCGCACGATGTGGATGCCGGCGTCCTGATCGGAGTTGGCCCCCTTCAGATCGGCCAGCCCCTTCGCGCCCTGCACCAGCGCCACACCGCCGCCGACGACGATGCCTTCCTGCACCGCGGCACGGGTGGCGTTCAGCGCGTCATCGACACGGTCCTTGCGCTCCTTCACCTCGACCTCGGTCATGCCGCCGACGCGGATGACGGCCACGCCGCCGGCCAGTTTCGCCAGCCGCTCCTGAAGCTTCTCGCGATCGTAGTCCGAGGTGGTTTCCTCGATCTGCTGCTTGATCTGGTTCACGCGGGCCTCGATCTCGGCCTTGTCGCCGGCACCGTCCACGATGGTGGTCTCGTCCTTGGTGATGGTGACCTTCTTGGCCGAGCCGAGCATGTCCATGGTGACGTTCTCGAGCTTCATGCCGAGATCTTCCGAGATCACCTGGCCGCCGGTCAGGATCGCGATGTCCTGCAGCATGGCCTTGCGGCGATCACCGAAGCCCGGCGCCTTGACGGCGGCGATCTTGAGGCCGCCACGCAGCTTGTTGACCACCAGGGTGGCCAGGGCCTCGCCTTCCACGTCCTCGGCGATGATCAGCAGCGGCTTTTGCGACTGGATCACGCTTTCGAGCAGCGGAACCATCGGCTGCAGCGAGGAGAGCTTCTTCTCGTGCAGCAGGACAAGGCAGTCTTCCAGCTCGGCGACCATCTTGTCGGGGTTGGTGACGAAGTAGGGCGAAAGGTAACCGCGGTCGAACTGCATGCCTTCCACGACCTCGGTCTCGGTCTCGAGGCCCTTGTTCTCCTCGACGGTGATCACGCCCTCGTTGCCGACCTTCTGCATCGCGTCGGCGATCTGGCGGCCGATTTCCTCTTCACCGTTGGCCGAGATGGTACCGACCTGCGCAACCTCGTCGCTGTCCTTCACCTCGCGGGCGGCAGCCTTGATGTGTTCCACCACCTTGTCGGTGGCCAGGTCGATGCCACGCTTGAGATCCATCGGGTTCATGCCGGCGGCCACCGCCTTCAGGCCTTCGCGCACGATGGCCTGGGCCAGAACGGTGGCGGTGGTGGTGCCGTCGCCGGCCTCGTCATTGGTGCGCGAGGCGACTTCCTTCACCATCTGCGCGCCCATGTTCTCGAACTTGTCTTCCAGTTCGATTTCCTTGGCAACCGTCACACCGTCCTTGGTGATGCGCGGCGCGCCGAAGGATTTCTCGATCACCACGTTGCGGCCCTTGGGGCCGAGAGTAACCTTGACGGCATCGGCGAGGATGTTCACGCCGGCCAACATGCGATTGCGGGCTTCAGCGTCGAATTTGACGTCCTTAGCAGCCATTTTGCTTGCTCCTTAGACTTGGTTTCTTTGTCTGTCCGATCAGGCCTGTATGTGCTCAGGCGGCCTTGGAGGCCGTGGCGCCGCCCTCGATGATGCCGAGGATGTCGCTTTCCTTCATGATCAGGTATTCCTCGCCATCGAGGGTGATTTCGGTGCCGGACCACTTGCCGAACAGGATGCGGTCGCCGGGCTTGACGGACATCTCGATCAGTTCGCCGGAATCCTTGCGGGCCCCCTCACCGACGGCGATCACTTCGCCTTCGGAGGGTTTCTCTTTCGCGCTGTCGGGGATGATCAGACCGCCTTTGGTCTTCTCGTCGCTTTCAATACGGCGGACCAGCACACGGTCATGCAGCGGTTTGAATGCCATCTCTGAACGCTCCTTGGTTCAAGGTTTCTCCATTTCCCTCGCGGTGAGGGCGTGTTAGCACTCACTTGTGCCGAGTGCTAACGGGCCGGATTTAGGCTTCCCGCCCGCACCTGTCAACCGCCCGTGGCGCGAAAATGCCCCGCCCCGCGCGGCAAGGCCCGAAAACGGCAGGTGTTCCCCGCCCGCGACTTGCTGTAACCACGCACCCGGCAGCGCCGGAGGCCCGGCGCCCTTCGCGACACCCAGAAGACGGAGCACCCGAATGCAGATCATCGAAACCCTGGCCGACGAACTGGCCAAGGACGTGCTGGCCGCAATCGAGAAGACCGGCAACGACAAGATGGCCGACCAGATTTCCGAGGTCATCGGCGCCTCCTCGCAGACCATGCAGGAGGCCTTCCTCACCGCCGTGCGGGTGCGCCGCGCCGAGGCCCGGGCGCGTGCCCTGCTGGCGGAACTGTCCGGGGGCGGGCAGGGATAGCCCCGGGCGCGACCGGCGCGCCGCCATCCGCCGCACCTTAACATCCCCTGCGCCAGCGCCTATAAGTCGCGCGGATTCGCCACGCTGAAAACGGAAGAGCACATGACGATCAAGGTTATCGGCCACAAGGCCCCCGACACCGACAGCACCGGCTCGCCCATCATCTGGGCGTGGTATCTTTCCCAGGTCAAGGGCCAGCCGGCCGAGCCGAAACTGCTGGGCGAGCCCAACACCGAAGCCGCCTTCATGCTCAGCCGCTGGAACCTGGAAAAGCCCGAGATCATCGAGGATGTCTCGGCCGGGGACAGGGTGGTGATCGTGGATACCAACAACGTGGCCGAACTGCCGCCCTCGATCAACGAGGCCGACGTGATCGAGGTGATCGATCACCACATGCTGCAGGGCGGTCTGAAAACCCGCCGGCCGATCTCCATCACCATTCGTCCGCTGGCCTGCACCGCCACCATCATGCACGATCTGATGGGCCCGGACGTGGCCAACATGCCCGACGAGATCCGCGCCGCGATGCTGTCGTGCATCCTCTCCGACACGTTGGAGTTCCGCTCTCCTACCACCACCGACCATGACCGTGAGGTGGCCGAGAAACTGGCCGCCGAGCTGGGCATCTCCATCCCCGATTACGCGGCAGAGCTGTTCGCCGCCAAGTCCGATGTCTCGTCCTTCTCGGACGCCGAACTCCTGCGCATGGATTCCAAGGAGTATGAGGTGGGGGGCACGAAATTCCGGGTCAGCGTTCTCGAGACCACCTCGCCGCAGGCGATTCTCGCCCGCAAGGACGGGCTGATGACGGCCATGCGCGAGGTCTGCGCCGAGGATGGCGCCGATCAGGTGCTGCTGTTCGTGGTGGACATCCTGAACGAGGAGGCCACCCTGCTGGTGCCCAATGATTTCGTCCGGTCCGTGGCCGAGAAATCCTTCGACGTCAGCGTCGAGGGCGACACGGTGGTTCTTCCCGGCATCGTAAGCCGCAAGAAGCAGATCATCCCGAACCTGACAGTCTGAAACCCCGGCCCGCGCCACGTGGCGACAGCGGAGGCAAATTGACCGAGATCATCAACCGGCTCAGCGACATCTCGGGGCGCTACGATGCCCTGCTGTGCGATCTGTGGGGCTGTCTGCACGATGGCTTTCACCCCTTCCCCGAGGCGGTGGAGGCCCTGCGCGCCTTCCGCAAGGAGGGCGGCATCGTGGTGCTGCTGACCAACGCGCCGCGCCCCAAGCCCTCGGTGATCCGCCAACTCGACAGGATCGGCGTGCCGCACGACTGCTACGACGAGGTGGTCAGCTCCGGCGATGCCTCGCAGGCGGCGATGGTGGCCGGGCTGGTGGGGCACAAGGTCTATCATCTCGGCCCGGCCAAGGATAACGGCTTCTTCACCGAAATGGCCGAAGGGCTGGACGGATCGGCCATCCGGCGGGTGCCGCTGAAAGAGGCCGAGGGCATCGTCTGCACCGGCCTGTTCGACGATCAGACGGAAACCCCCGAGGATTACCGCCCCACGCTGCTTTATGCCAAGAACAAGGGCATGAAGCTGCTGTGCACCAACCCTGACATCGTGGTGGACATGGGTGACAAGCGCGTCTATTGCGCCGGGGCGATCGCCGCGCTCTATACCGAGATGGGCGGCGAGAGCTACTATTTCGGCAAGCCCCACCCCCCGATCTACGATCTCGCCCGCCGCCGCCTGAACGCCATCCGCAAGGTGCCGGACGATTTCATCCTGTGCGTCGGCGACGGTATCACCACCGACATCCAGGGCGGCATCGGCGAGGGCCTGGACACGCTGTTCGTCAGCGGCGGGTTGGCCGCCGAGGAGTTCGGCGACGATCCGCTCAACCCCGACCCGGCAAAGCTGGACGCCTTCTTCGCCCGGCATCAGCTTTCGCCCCTGATGGTGATTCCGGTACTGCGGTAGGGGCAGGGCCCGCAAGATCCAC
>JALSGY010000498.1 GCA_026982515.1 Paracoccaceae bacterium | reverse complement strand
CGGGCGCGCGGATCTTGGCGCGGTAGGGCTTGTTCGTCCCGTCGGCCACGAGATAGACGCCGAACTCGCCCTTGGGCGCCTCGATCGCGGCATAGACTTCGCCGGCGGGCACGCGGAAGCCCTCGGTATAGAGCTTGAAGTGGTGGATCAGCGCCTCCATCGAGGATTTCATCTCCTTGCGCCGGGGCGGGGTCAGCTTGCCGCGTGCCAGAACGTCGCCCTGGTTTTCGGGGGCACGCAGCTTCTCGATGGCCTGCAGGATGATCGAGGTGGACTGGCGCATCTCCTCCATCCGCACGAGGTAGCGGTCGTAGCAGTCGCCGTTACGGCCGACGGGGATCTGGAAGTCGAACTCGTCATAGCACTCGTAGGGCTGCGCCCGGCGCAGATCCCAGGCCATGCCGGAGCCGCGCACCATGACGCCGGAAAAGCCCCAGTCCAGCGCGTCCTGCTCGGAGATCACGCCGATATCCACGTTGCGCTGCTTGAAAATGCGGTTTTCGGTCAGCAGATCGTCGATGTCGTCGAGCCTGGAGGGAAACTCCTTCGCCCATTCCTCGATGTCATCGATGAGATCGGGCGGCAGGTCCTGGTGCACGCCGCCGGGGCGGAAATAGGCCGCGTGAAGCCGCGCCCCGCAGGCCCGCTCGTAGAAGATCATCAGCTTCTCGCGTTCCTCGAAGCCCCACAGCGGCGGGGTCAGCGCGCCCACGTCCATGGCCTGGGTGGTGACGTTGAGCAGGTGGTTCAGGATGCGCCCGATCTCCGAATACAGCACCCGGATCAGCGAGGCCCGGCGGGGGATCTCGACCCCGGTCAGCTTCTCGATGGCCAGACACCAGGCGTGTTCCTGGTTCATCGGCGCCACGTAATCGAGCCGATCGAAATAGGGCAGGTTCTGCAGGTAGGTGCGGCTTTCCATCAGCTTCTCGGTGCCGCGGTGCAGCAGGCCGATATGCGGGTCGCAACGCTCCACGACCTCGCCGTCAAGCTCCATCACCAGGCGCAGAACCCCGTGCGCCGCAGGGTGCTGCGGGCCGAAGTTGATGTTGAAATTGCGAATCTTCTGTTCGCCGGTCAGGACATCTTCGAAATCGCTGCCGTCCATCATGCATTCCGTCCTTCGTCACTGTCGCCGGCGCTCCGGCCCCCGTCACGGGCGCCGGCCGGTGAACCTGCCTTGCCTGCCACCGCCCGGACCCCTACGCCCTGCCCGAGCGGCCGGTGATGTCGTCCTTGAAGGCGATGATCCACAACAGAACCAGCGCCCCGAGCGGGATGAGTGCCACGAACGCCACCCAGGCCGGGATGCCCGAACGCGGCAGCAGCCGCCAGAACGGGATCACCAGAAGGGCGCCCATGATCACCAACCACAGCATGCCGCCACCATATCCCATCATCTTGTCTCCCCGTTCTTCTCATCCGCCGGCAGGATGTATTTCGCACCCTCCCAGGGGCTCATGAAATCGAACTGCCGGTATTCCTGAACCAGGCTGACGGGCTCGTATACGACACGCTTGGCCGTCTCGTCATAGCGCACTTCCGTGTAGCCGGTGGTGGGGAAATCCTTGCGCAGCGGATGACCGCGGAAGCCGTAATCGGTGAGAATGCGGCGCAGATCCGGATGGCCGGAAAACGCGATCCCGAACATGTCGAAGACCTCGCGCTCGAACCAGCCCGCCGAAGGATGCAGGCCGGTGATCGAGGGCACCATCTCATCCTCTCGCACCGCGATCTTCACCCGGATGCGGTGGTTCTGGTACATCGACAGGAAATGGTAGACCACGTCGAAGCGGGCCTCCCGGCCGGGATAGTCGACCGCGGTGATGTCCACAAGGGTCGAGAACTGGCACGAGCGGTCGTTGCGCAGGAACTCCACGAAGGGCACCAGCGAACTGGGCGTCACGGTGACGCTCAGCTCCCCATGCGCCACCTCCCATCCCAGCACGCAATCGGGGCGCCTGGCCTCGATATGGGCGCCCAGTTCCTTCAGTGCTTCACTCATGACCTACCTCACGATGGTGCCGGTGCGGCGGATTTTCCGTTGCAGCTGCAAAAGCCCGTAAAGCAGCGCCTCGGCGGTGGGCGGGCAGCCGGGCACGTAGATGTCCACCGGCACGATCCGGTCGCAGCCGCGCACCACCGAATAGCTGTAGTGGTAATAGCCGCCGCCATTGGCGCAGCTGCCCATGGACAGCACGTAGCGCGGCTCGGGCATCTGGTCGTAGACCTTGCGCAGGGCCGGCGCCATCTTGTTGGTCAGCGTGCCGGCCACGATCATCAGGTCCGACTGGCGCGGAGAGGCGCGCGGGGCGATGCCGAAGCGTTCGGCGTCATAGCGCGGCATCGAGGTATGCATCATCTCCACCGCGCAGCAGGCCAGGCCGAAGGTCATCCAGTGCAGCGAGCCGGTGCGCGCCCAGTTGATGATGTCCTCGGTCGAGGTCAGCAGGAAGCCCTTGTCCTGCAACTCGCGGTTCAGCGCCTGCGTGGCGACCTCTCGGTCGGGGCCCGCGGCATTGGCGGCGGTGCTCAATCCCATTCCAGCGCCCCCTTCTTCCATTCATAGGCGAAGCCCACGGTGAGAACCGCGAGAAACACCATCATCGACCAGAACCCGACCAGCCCCACATCCTTGAAGGCCACTGCCCAGGGAAAGAGGAAGGCGATTTCCAGATCGAAGATGATGAACAGGATCGCCACGAGGTAGAACCGGGCGTCGAACTTCATCCGCGCGTCATCGAAGGCGTTGAAACCGCATTCATAGGCGCTCAGCTTTTCCGGATCCGGATTGCGCACCGCCAGAACCACGGCGGCGAGAATCAGAACCACCCCCAGCGCGATGGCAATCCCGAGAAAGATGACGATTGGCAGGTATTCCCGAAGCAGCTCTTCCACGTGCGCTCCTTTCAAAGGTCATTGCCCGCGGCGCGGGCTCGCAACGGGTTTATCCCTCCCCCCCGTCAGGGTCAACCGAGCGGGGGGCCTCGATGACGGGATTCGCAGCAAAAAATATGCAATGGCATACCACGGCACACGTCCTGAGGTTAAGCCTTTTTCCTCTGACTCAACCGTCCCGCCTTTCCGCCCATGACGGCGCACGCCTGTCGAAGAAGGCGGCGATTCCCTCGGCGGCCTCGGGCGATTCCCAGCGCCGCACCAGCGCCTCGATGGTCTCGGCGATCACCGCTTCGTCGATTCGCGGCCCCAGACGGCGGGCCAGGGCCTTGGCCTCGGCCACCGCGCCGGGGGCGCAGTCCAGGTAGGGCGCCACCTCCGCTTCCACCGCCGCATCCAGTTCTTCGCTCGGTACGGCACGGGCGATCAGGCCCAGCCGCTCGGCCTCGGCCGCATCGAAGACACGGGCCGACATGAACACCCTCCGGGCCATGGCCTCGCCCAGCCGGGCCAGCACGTAGGGGCCGATGGTTGCCGGAATCAGCCCCAGGCGGGTTTCCGTCAGGCCGAAACGCGCACTATCGGCGGCAAGCGCCACGTCGCAGACACAGGCAAGCCCGACCCCGCCGCCGAAGGCATTGCCCTGGAGCCGGCCGATCAGGGGCTTCGGCATTTCATTCAGGGCCTTGAGCATCATCGCCAGCCGCGTCGCCCCGGCTGCCCGGGTGGTGGCGTCGGCGGCCATCTGCGCGCGCATCCAGCCCAGATCGCCGCCCGCGCAGAAACTGCGCCCGGCACCGGTGAGCACCACCACCCGCACCGCCGGATCCCTGCCCAGGCGACGCGCTGCCTCGGCCAGTTCGTCGATCATCTGCTGCGACATGGCGTTATGCTTTTCGGGGCGGTCGAGCGTCAGGGTTGCCACGCCGCGCAGATCGGTCTCAATGCTGATTGTCCTGCTCATCTTTCCTCCACGGATTTTCAGCCGCTCCCGGCCCGCATCTGGCGAGCCATCACCGCCGCCGCCTCGATCGCCGCCTCGTCCAGCCCGGTCTCGAACCCTTCGGCGCGCAGATAGGCGGCCACCGCGCCGGTTGCCACGTTGCCCGCCGCGCCAGGCGCATATGGGCAGCCGCCAAGGCCGCCCACCGCGGCATCGAACACCCTCACCCCCAACTCCAGAGACACGCCAATGTTTTCCAGCGCCCGGCCGGCAGTATCATGGTAGTGACCGGCCAGATTCGCGGCCGGGATCTCGACCAGAACCGCCTCGAGCATGGCACGGATGGTCTCGGGGCGGGCTTGCCCGATGGTATCGCCCAGCGAGATCTCGTAACAGCCCATCTCGAACAGCGCCCGCGCCACCCGCGCCACCTCTTTCGGGGCCACCGGGCCGTCATAGGGGCAATCGGTAACACAAGAGACATAGCCGCGGACCTTCACGTTTCTCTCCTTCGCGGCCTCGATTACCGGTTTGAACCGCTCAAGACTTTCCGAAATCGAACAATTTATATTCGCCCGGCTGAAAGCTTCGGAGGCCGATCCGAAGATCGCAATCTCATCGGCGCGGGCTGCCATGGCGCGCTCGAACCCGCGCATGTTCGGGGTCAGTGCCGCATAGGACACCCCCGGGGCGCGGGTGATCCCGGCCAGAACCTCGGCGCTGTCGGCCATTTGCGGCACCCATCTGGGGCTGACGAAACTGGCCACCTCGATGCGGCGGAAACCGGCCTTCGAGAGCGCATCGACAAGGGCGATCTTGCGCGCCGTCGGAATGATCCGTTTTTCGTTCTGCAACCCGTCGCGCGGGCCGACTTCGAAGATTTCCGCCCGCTCAAACATCGGGCACCTCGTAGAAGGTTCGGGTATAGATTTCCGGCTCGCCGTCCTCGGCCATCGCGGCCTTGAAAGCCGGCCGTGCCATCAGCCGGTCAAGGTAGGATTTCACGTTGGGCAACACCTCGAGCGGCACGAAACGGCGTGCGGTCAGCACCCCGTAGCCCACGTTGGTATCCACTGCCGAAAAGCCGCTGGGCAGCAGGTAATCATGCTGCGCCACCACCCGCTCCACCACCTCGAGCACCTTCTCCAGCCGCCGCGCCTCGAGCTTCATGATCACCGGCGAGCGCATGTGATCCTCGTAAAGCACGATGTGCTGCTGGGTCAGGGCTGCAAGGTGCTGGCCAATGGTCTCGGCGAAATGCAGCCATTCCAGCCAGTCGGGGCGCTCGGCATCGCCCGGCGGGCGATAAAGCGTGTTGGGACGGGTTTCGCACAGGTATTCGGTGATCGCCCCGGATTCGAACAGGACCCGGCCGTCGATCTCCAGCGCCGGCACCCGGCCGGCCGGGGAGAGCGACAGAAATTCCTCCGATCTCAATTCGTTGGTAAAGAAGGAGCGGTGGACGATCTCGAACTCCAGCCCCATTTCCTTCATCAGCCAGAGCGTACGGAAAGAGCGCGCCTGGGCACAATGATGCAGGCGGATCATTCCTCGTCCTCCAGCTCGATCATCACGGCTCCGGCCTCGATCTGGCTGCCCTCGGTCACCAGAACCTCGCCGATCCGGCCGTCACGCGGCGCGCCAAGCGTGTGCTCCATCTTCATCGCCTCGAGAATCGCCAGCCGCTGCCCGGCGCTCACCTGTTGCCCCGGTTCGACGAGCACCGCCTTGACCAGCCCCGGCATCGGCGCCTCGATCACATTGCCGCCCGCCGCCGCATCCGCCCCGCGTTCCAGAGGATCGACAATCTCGAACTCCCAGCCCTGACCGGCAAAGACGGCCACCCGGCGGCCGAGCACCACCGCGCGTGCCTTCTCGCGCCGCCCGTCGGGCTGCCAGCCGCCCTCGGCCCAGATCAGATCCACCTCTCCGCCGGCCAGTTCGACCCGCGCACGCATCGGCGCAGGAAGGCTCAGAACCGCCTCCACGGTCTCCTCCCCATGGCGCAGCACGATGCGGTGGCGCAAGGGCGACCAGAGCGCAAAGCCTGCCTGCGGCGCGGGCGCCTCGTTCAGCCCCGCAGCAGCCAGGGCCGCAAGCGCGCAGATCTCCACCGGCGGCGGCGATGACTGCGAGAGATCGTCGAGAAAACGGCCGATCAGGCTGGTGTCCACTTCACCGCGAGCAAGTTCCCGATTTTCTGCGAGTTTTCGCAGAAATGTCAGATTTGTGATAGTTCCAGCCACTTCGGTTTCTGAAATTGCCTTTCGAAGTCTCAATAGTGCAATTTCACGTGTGGGTCCGTGAACGATGATCTTGGCGATCATCGGGTCGTAGAAGGGCGAAATCTCATCACCGGCGCGCACTCCCGTATCGGCGCGCACCCCATCGGGGAAGCGCAGATGTGACAGGCGCCCCGTGGCCGGCAGGAACCCCTTGGACACGTCCTCGGCATAGAGCCGCGCCTCGAAGGCATGGCCGTCGAGACGCAGATCGTCCTGCGTCAGCGGCAGCGGCTCGCCCGCCGCCACCCGAAGCTGCCATTCCACCAGATCGACGCCGGTTACGGCCTCGGTCACCGGATGCTCCACCTGCAGGCGGGTGTTCATCTCCATGAACCAGAAACGGTCGGGCCGCAGCTCCTCCGAGGCATCGACGATGAACTCCACCGTTCCGGCGCCGCGATAGCCGATGGCGCGCGCCGCGCGCACCGCCGCCTCGCCCATGGCGGCACGCATCTCGGCGCTCATGCCCGGGGCCGGAGCCTCTTCGATCACCTTCTGGTGGCGGCGCTGCAAGGAACAGTCGCGCTCGAAAAGATGCACCGCATTCTCGCCGTCGCCGAAAACCTGGATCTCCACATGCCTCGGTTTTTCAACGAATTTCTCGATCAGAACCGCATCATTGCCGAAAGCGCCCCGCGCCTCGGCGCGCGCCCCTTCCAGGGCCTCGAAGAAATCCACGGGCCCCTCAACCAGCCGCATCCCCTTGCCGCCGCCGCCGGCCACCGCCTTGATCAGCACCGGCCATCCAATGGCATCGGCCGCCCCGGCCAGGTGCTCGGGGTCCTGGTTTTCCCCGTGATAGCCCGGCACCACCGGCACGCCCGCACGTTCCATCAGCGCCTTGGCGGCATCCTTCAGCCCCATCGCCCGGATAGCCTGCGCCGAAGGGCCGATGAAAACCACCCCCGCCGCCTCGCAGGCCTCCACGAATTCGGCATTCTCGGAGAGAAATCCGTAGCCGGGGTGTACGGCCTGTGCCCCGGTCCGGTGCGCGGCGTCGAGGATGGCCTCCATGTTCAGATAGCTTTCAGCCGGGGCGGCGGCACCGATATGCACCGCCTCGTCGGCCATCGCCACGTGGCGCGCCTCGCGGTCGGCATCGGAGAACACCGCCACGGTGCGCACGCCCAGCCGGCGGGCGGTGTCGATCACCCGGCAGGCGATTTCGCCGCGGTTGGCTATGAGGATTTTTCCGAACATGGCTCCGCCCTTCATCTTGCCAGAAATACTCCCGCCGGAGGCATGGAATCACATGCGAAAGAGGCCAAAACGCGTCTCCCCGATCGGTGCGTTGAGGGCCGCGCGCAAGGAGAGCGCGAGCACCTCGCGGCTCTTGCGCGGATCGATGACGCCGTCGTCCCACAGCCGGGCCGAAGCATAGAGCGGGTGGGACTGGCGCTCGAACATCTCCATGGTCGGGCGCTTGAACTCGGCCTCTTCTTCAGCCGACCAGCTGCCGCCGGCACGTTCGATGGCGTCCCGTTTCACCGTGGCCAGCACCCCCGCCGCCTGCTCGCCGCCCATCACCGCGATGCGCGAATTGGGCCATGTCCACAGGAAGCGGGGAGAATAGGCGCGCCCCGCCATGCCGTAGTTGCCGGCCCCGAAGGAGCCGCCGATGATCATGGTGATCTTCGGCACCGCGGTGGTGGCGACCGCTGTCACCATCTTGGCGCCATGGCGAGCGATTCCCTCGTTTTCGTATTTCTTCCCGACCATGAAGCCGGTGATGTTCTGCAGAAAGATCAGCGGGATGCGACGCTGGCTGCACAGTTCCACGAAATGCGCCCCCTTCTGGGCGCTTTCGGAAAACAACACCCCGTTGTTGGCGACGATACCCACCGGGCAGCCCTGCACATGGGCGAATCCCGTCACCAGGGTTTCGCCGAAACGGGCCTTGAACTCGTCAAGGCGCGAGCCGTCCACGATGCGCGCGATCACCTCGCGCACGTCATAGGGCCTGCGCAAGTCGGCCGGCACCACCTCCAGCAGTTCTTCGGGGTCATGGGCCGGATCTTCCGGGCTTTGCCACTGCACGGTATCGGGCCGCGCGCGGTTGAGCCCCGCCACCGCCTGGCGGGCCAGCGCCAGCGCATGGGCATCATCCTCGGCCAGGTAGTCGGCCACCCCGGAAAGGCGCGTGTGCACGTCGCCCCCGCCCAGATCCTCGGCCGAGACCACCTCGCCGGTAGCGGCCCGGACCAGCGGCGGCCCGGCAAGGAAGATCGTGCCCTGGTCCTTCACGATGATCGA
>JALSGY010000497.1 GCA_026982515.1 Paracoccaceae bacterium | reverse complement strand
TCCAGGTCGGAGTCCACAGCCTCCGCCTCGAAGGGGTCGCCCCGGCGCCATTCAGCCAGGTAGTCGTCGGAGCCGGCCAGCCCGGCCTTCATCGCCGCCCGGTCGATCGCCTGCTCGAAGCGCTCCGGCAGGGGCAGCTTGGCCGCCCGCCGCCCACGACCGACGATTACCTGCGCCGGTATGTCCCGCCAGTAGACGATGGTAACCTCGGGCATCGGCGAATCCCTCCCTGAGTGTCTTCTACGCTGCCCACGGCCGCCGGCGGTGCCGGTTTTCGACATGACGCAAACGGCAAGCGACCTCGGGCCCCCTGCCTATGCCACGGGCCGCCCCGCTTCGGCCAGCCGCCGGCGCATGAAAGTTTCGCATGGTTTTCATGAGCCGGACGGGCTGCGGGCTTGCACGGGCGGGCCTGCGGCCCTACTGTGAAGGTAACATGACATACGGAGGGCGATCTTCATGGCGCCCAAGCGTCCCAAAGGTGCGGGCGCGTTCCTGAGCCCGGTCGAGCCACCCGCGCCGCCGAAGCCGGATCCGGCCGATCTCTATGCGGCTCTGGATCTCGGCACGAACAGTTGCCGCATGCTGATTGCCCAGCCCAAGGGCAATCAGTTTCACGTGGTGGACAGCTTCTCCAAGTCCGTCCAGCTCGGCTCCGGGCTGGAGGGCTCGGGGCGGCTTTCGCGTGCCTCGATGGGCCGCACGGTCCAGGCGCTGCGCATCTGCCGGCGCAAGCTGGAGAAGCACAAGGTGCGGCGCATGCGGCTGGTGGCCACCGAGGCCTGCCGCCGGGCCCGCAACGCGCGCGAGTTCATTTCCTACGTGAAGCGCGAAACCGGCCTGTCGCTGGAGATCATCCAGCCCGAGGAGGAGGCCCGCCTGGCGGTGATCTCCTGCGCCTCGCTGGTTTCGGTGAAAACCGAGCAGCTGCTGGTGGTGGACATCGGCGGCGGCTCCACCGAGCTGGTGTGGATCGATCTTTCCTCCGTCCCGCCGGTGGAGCGCCCGCGCGCCATCATGCGTCTGCACACCGGGTTTTATCAGGCCGACAGCCCCTTTCCGCGTGCGAAGGTGGTGGACTGGATTTCGGTGCCGCTGGGGGTGGCGACGCTGCGCGACCAGTTCGACGATGTCGCCGACGATGCGGCGCGCTTTGCGCTGATGAGCTGCTTCTTCGAGGAAAGGCTTTCGGATTTCGCCCCTTACGAGGCGGAGCAGAAGCGCGAGGGATTCCAGATCATCTCCACCTCGGGGACGGTCACCACGGTGGCGGCCTCGCATCTGGGCCTGCGCCGCTATGACCGCAACAAGGTGGACGGGCTGCGCATGACCTCCGACCAGATCGACCGGGTGATCCGCCGCTACCTGGCGATGGGGCCCAGCGGGCGGCGCTCGGATCCGCGCATCGGGCGTGACCGGCAGGCGTTGATCATGTCGGGAGCGGCGATCCTGCAGGCGCTCTTGCGCGTGTGGCCGACGGATCGGCTCTCGGTGGCCGACCGGGGGCTGCGCGAGGGGCTGCTTTATGCGCAGATGTCGGCCGACGGGGTGCTGGAGGACGGGCTGTTCTGAGCGCGCGCCGTGGCCGTTGCGGGCATTTGCCGGGGTCGTCGCGATCGAGTATTTGGGCAAGGTGAAGAACGAGGCGGGGCGCGTGCCCCGGAGAGGCAATGGCGAAACGTGGCAGCGGGCGGGGGGCGCGGGACCTGCGGGTGAGGGTCAGGACGGCACGCGGACGCAAGCTGAGCTCCACCCTGTGGCTGGAGCGTCAGCTCAACGACCCTTACGTGAAGCGGGCCCGGGCCGAAGGCTACCGGGGGCGCGCGGCCTACAAGATTGCCGAACTGGATGACAGGTTCCGCTTTCTGGTGCCCGGGGCGCGGGTGGTTGACCTGGGCTGCGCCCCGGGGGGCTGGTGCCAGGTGGCGGTGAAGCGGGTGAACGCGCTTGGCGAGCGCAGGGGCAAGGCGCAGGGGCGGGTGCTGGGCA
Organism: Paracoccaceae bacterium; assembly: GCA_026982515.1. Classification (GTDB taxonomy): domain Bacteria; phylum Pseudomonadota; class Alphaproteobacteria; order Rhodobacterales; family Rhodobacteraceae; genus S012-89. The sequence continues at coordinate 6,397 of JALSGY010000497.1, read as the reverse complement.
TCGACATCCAGCAGGTGGAGCCGATCGCGGGGGCCGAGATTCACCAGCTGGACTTCATGGAAGATGGCGCAGACGGCAGGGTGAAGGCCTGGCTGGGGGGCAAGGCCGACGTGGTGATGTCGGACATGGCAGCGGCCAGTTCGGGGCACAAGCAGACGGATCATCTGCGCATCATCGCCCTGTGCGAGGCGGCGGCCGAGCTGGCCTTCGACGTGCTCGACGAGGGCGGCACCTTCGTGGCCAAGGTGCTGGCCGGAGGGGCCGAGGGCGAGTTGCAGAAGCGCCTCAAGCAGCGGTTTGCAAAGGTGGCGAACGTCAAGCCGCCGGCCAGCCGGGCCGACAGCTCGGAGAAATATGTGGTGGCGACGGGTTTCCGCGGCTGAGGGAGGGGGCACAACTCTCCCTGAGGATGTTGCCATTTTGCAACTTGCCGCCGGGGCCGGGGCGCGGCAATGACGCCGAAAATCCCCGCGGCATCATCGGGTTGAACGGGCCGCACCGGCCGGATACCTCCATTTCCCTTGCCGGGCGGTCCGGTACCTGCAATTTTCGACGAACCTGATCTTTCCCATATTTTGCCACATTCTGGGCTGATAATGCAGCCTGTCTAACGAGGCACAAAAAAGGCGCGGGCGTACCCGTGGGGCGCGGGGCAGCCCGGGCAGGACCATCGAGGCAGGACGAGCGAAGGCAATGAAGGTTTTCGAATCGGGCTATTTCAACCAGACCGTCGCGGCGCACGGCATGAGGACCGGTGTGTCACCGGCAGCTTCCGGGCGGGCTCGCCGCGGCATTGCCCGGATGCTTGTGGCGATCGGGCTTCTTCTTCTTGCTGCCGGGCCGGTCGTGGCGAAGGCCCCCGGGCCGGATGCGGCGAAGGAGATTGCCATCGGCGTGCGGGCAAACCTGGGCGCGGAGGAAGCCCTGGCCAGGTGGCAGGCCACCGCCGATGCCATCAGCGAGAGGCTCGGGGGGCGGACGGTCAGGCTGATCCCCTATGCCGACCCCGAGTCCATCGTGGAGGGCGCGCGGCGCGGGGTGGTCGATTTCGTTATCACCGATCCGTCCACCTACGTGCGCCTGGAGGTCAAGACCGGCGCCACGGCGATGCTCTCGCTGGTCAACAAGTGGGAGGACGAGGCGCTGATCCGCTTCGGCTCGGTGATATTCTCCCGCCGTACGGAGCATGCCCCCGGGTCGATGGAAGAGTTGCGCGGCAGGTCGCTGATGGCCGTGGCCCCCAATGCCTTCGGCGGCTGGCAGATGGTCCAGGGCGAATTCCTGGAGAAGGGCATCGTTCCCGAGACTTTCCTGGGAGAGCTGGTCTTTGCAGATGGCAATCAGGTCTCGGTGGTCGAGGCGGTGCGGGACGGCCGGGTGGATGCCGGTGTCGTCCGCACCGGGGTGCTCGAGAAGCTGGCCGCCCGGGGGGAGATCGATCTCGGTGATTACCGCATCGTCTCGCCCCGCAGCTATCCGGGTTTCCCGCTCATGGTCTCGACGGATCTATACCCCGAATGGGTGATTGCCCGGATTCCGCCCCTGCCCGGCCATCCTGGTGATGTTCCGTTCCTGTCCGGGCAGGTGATCGATGACATCAGGCAGGCGCTGCTGGACATCACCCCCGAATCGCCGGCCGCACGGCAGGGGGGCTATATCGGCTGGCAGGAGCCGCTTGGCTATCGGCCGGTGCGGGCATTGCTGCAAAGCCTCGAGGCGCCGCCCTACGAAGGGTACAATGTCCAGCTGTTCCGCGCCGCGTTGTGGGATGCCAGATACTGGATCATCGCGACACTGATCGCCATCGCGGGGTTGATCATGGCCCTGGCCAGTGCATCGCGTCGCAAGGCCGAGCTTGCGAAGATCCGCGGAGAGATCATCCAGCGTCAGCAGGGGGAGCTGAACTTCCGCCAGCGCGCCCTGGACGAACATGCGATCGTCTCGGTTACCGACGCCAGGGGAACGATCATCTACGTCAACGACAAGTTCGCCGAGATCAGCGGCTACTCCCGCGAGGAGCTGATCGGCCAGAATCACCGGATCCTGAACTCGAGCAGCCACCCGCGCGCCTTCTTCAAGGAGATGTGGCGTACCATCAGCCGCGGCGAGACCTGGACCGGCGAGATCAGGAACCGGCGCAAGGACGGCGCTCTCTACTGGGTGAAAACGACCATCGTGCCGCAGATGGGGGAGAATGGCCGCCCCGTCAAGTTCATCTCGATACGCACCGACATCACCGCCTCCAAGGCCAGGCAGGCCCGTTCGCAGCTGACGGAATTCTTCGAACTGGTGAACGATGAGGTCTATCTGTTCTCGGCCGGGACGATGAAGTGCTTCTACGCCAACCGCAAGGCGCAGCAGTGCACCGGCGCCCGTGGTATTGGCGAGGAATGTTTCCCGGACATTTCCCGGGCCATGGGCGTGTGCGAAACCACCCTCAGCGAAAACCTGCAGATGCTGGTGGACGGCAAGCAGGAAAGGCTGAGCTACGAGGCCGGGCGCGTGCTGCCCGACGGCACCCATGTTCCGGTGCTGGTGCAGGTGCAGTATCTGAAATCGGAATGGCTGGAGCCGTGCTTCTTCATCACGGTCTCGGACATTTCCGAACGCCGCGAGATCGAGAACGAGGTGGCCGAGCTGAAGGTGACCCTCGACCAGATCGACGACGAGATCTACATGTTCTGGCCCGATACCAAGAAGTTCTTCTACGCCAACCAGGCCGCGAAGGAGCGGCTTGGCCTGAGCGAGAAGGAAATCTTCGACATGACGCCGGTGGATCTCGAGGGCGGGCTGTCGTTCGAGGAATGCGAGGAGGTGCTCAGGCCGATGGTCAAGCAGCGCGGCGGCTCGGTCTCCTTCGTGCGCCAGAGCGAGGACGAGGACGGCCAGATCCATGCCACCGAGTTCGACATCAGCTTCGTCTGGCCGGCCGGGCGCAAGCCGCGCTTCATCGCCACCCTGCGCGACGTGACGGAGCGGGTCAGGGCGCAGGAGGAAGTCCGCCAGCTTTCCAACTCGCTCGACCTGATCAAGAACGAGGTCTATGTCTTCTGGCCCGAGACTTACGAATTCATCTATCTCAACGGCCAGGCACTGGCGCGCGTGGGCTGGGGCAAGGAGGGCTGGTGCGGCAAGCACACCTACGATTACATATCTGCCGAAGAACAGGCCAAGCTGGAGAAGAACTGCGCCGCGCTGATCCGGGGGCCGAGGAAATCCATGGTGTTCGAGACCGTGGACAGCAAGGGCGTGCCGCTGGAAATCTACCTGCATCTGATCGAGCCGGAAGGCGAAAAGCCGCGCTTCCTGTCGGTCTATCGCGACATCTCGGACCGCAAGAAGGCCGAGAAGGCCAAGGCCGAGTTCATCGCCACCGTCAGCCACGAGCTGCGCACCCCGCTGACCTCGATCAAGGGAGCGCTGGGGCTGATGCGGGCTGGCGTGCTGAAGGGCGATCCGGACAAGATGCAGAAGGTGCTGGACATTGCCTATTCCAACACCAAGCGCCTGACCTCCCTGGTCAACGACATCCTCGACTGGGAGAAGATCGAGGCCGGCAAGATGACCTACCGGATGGAAGAGACGGATCTGGGGCGGCTGATCCGCGAGGCCGTCGAGGCCAACCAGGGCTATGCGGACGAGCACGGGGTGAGATTCGTGCTGGAAGAGCTGCCCGGGCAGATGCGCTGCAAGGTCGATCGCGGGCGGATGATGCAGGTGATGGCCAACCTGCTGTCGAACGCGGCCAAGTTCTCGCATGAAGGCGGCCGGGTGGAAATCTCGGCCCGGCTGGAGGGACGCAACATCCGGGTCGAGGTGCGCGATCACGGGCTGGGGATCCCTGCCGATGCCCAGGCCCGGCTGTTCGAGCGCTTCACCCAGGCCGATTCCTCGGACGTGCGCCTCAAGGGCGGCACCGGGCTGGGGCTGAGCATCAGCCGTGCCATCGTCGAGGCCCATGGGGGAACGCTGGATTTCGTCAGCCGCGAGGGCGAGGGCTCGACCTTCTTCTTCACCCTTCCGGGGCTGCATCGCGTGGCCGAGCCGCAGCCTGAGCAGGCGGGGCGCGGGCAGATGTCGGGGCGGCGGATCCTGGTGGTCGAGGATGATCCCGATATCGCCCGGCTGCTGGGGATGACCCTGGAAAACGAGGGCGCCGCGGTGCGCGTGGCCCGCAGCGCGGGCGAGGCCAGGCGCATCCTGGCTGCCGAGCGCTTCGACTGCATGACCCTCGATCTGGGCCTGCCTGACCAGAGCGGCATCTCCCTGCTGCAGGAGCTGCGCAGCCGGGAAGAGACGGCGAATCTGCCGGTGGTGGTGGTCTCGGCCAATGCCGAAGAGGGCCGCGAGAGACTCGATGGCGAGGCGATCGGCGTGATCGACTGGCTGCAGAAGCCGCTCGAGGAAGAGCGGCTGGTCAGCCGCCTGAACGAGGCGGTGGGGCAGAAGTCGGGACGGCGACGCGAGATCCTGCTGGTCGGCCATGACGAGAAATTCCGCCAGTTCGTGGATGGCGCCATCGATGAATCCTGCGCCGTCACCCATGTGGACAGTCTGGCCGCGGCAAGGGAGAACCTTGCGCGCAGGCCCTTCGATCTGGTCATTCTCGATCTGATCCTGCCCGACGGCAACGGGGTGGAGCTTCTGCCACTGCTCAACCGCCCGCCGCAGGAGGCGACCCCGGTGGTGGTGATCTCCGGCCGAGAGATGACGGACGATATCCCCGAGCGGCTGCGAAAGGCCATGGCGCCTTCGGGAAGTGCCAATGCGCGTCTGATCCGGACGATCGGTTCGGCCATGCGCTCTGGCGGGGAGACGGATGCCGGATGACCGGTGATGACGCTTGGTGATACAGGAAGAAGAACAATAACAACGGATGGCTGCCGATGGGTGAATTGAAGAAGATCCTGCATGTGGATGACGATGCCGACATCCTGGAAATTGCCCGCCTGGCACTGGAGGGGATGAAGGGCTTTGCGGTTGCCAGCTGCAGCGGCTGGCGCGAAGCGGTGGAGGTTGCCCCCGCCTTCGGGCCGGATCTGTTCCTGCTTGACGTGATGATGCCGGAAAAGTCCGGTCCCGAAACCCTGCAGGAGCTGCGCAAGCTGCCGGGGCTCGAGGATACGCCGGCCATCTACATGACCGCCAAGGTCGATCGCGATACGGTCCGGCAGTTGCAGAACGGCGGCGCCCTTGCCGTCATCGCCAAACCCTTCGACCCGCTCACCCTGGGCGACGAGATCGAGCGGGAATGGGAAAGGGCGCTCGGCCAGACGGCCTGAACGGGAATTGCGGGTCGTCCCGCAGGGCGGCATGAGTGAGTCGCTGGAGATGTGCTGAAAAGGGGAGTTTTGCCTCTCCGCTTCCGCGTGATTCGCGCATGGAGAACATGAATTGCGCGAACTTCACGCAATTCGAAAAGGTCAACCCTGGCTCTCGACAAAATTTCTGACGTTTACGTGAGGATACCCTTGCGCTGCCCGTGGCGGGGGGAACAAACTTCATGACATTCAGATCGTTAACAACCACAAGCGGGCCACCGGGGTTCTCCGGCAGGTCCGTGCAAGCGACAGGAAAGGATATTCCATGACTGCAATGCCCAAGGTTTTCCTTGCCGGCCTGCTGGCGACGACCATGCTGGCCAACCCCGTATTCGCCGCCTCGGTGCCGCCGGGAACGAAGCTGGCCGAGGACCAGACATTCACCTACTCGATCATCGATGAATTCACTTCGGTCGATCCGCAGCTGGTCGAGGACGTTTCCGGCTCGGATGTGATCCGCGACCTCTTCGAGGGGCTGTTCAACCAGGATGCCGAGGGCAATCTGGTGCCGGGCGTGGCGCTGAGCTACGAGGTGAACGACACCAAGGATGTCTACACCTTCAAGCTGCGCGAAAACGCTCGCTGGTCGAACGGCGATCCGGTGACGGCCAACGATTTCGTCTACGCGTGGCGCCGGCTGGTGGATCCGGAGCTCGGTTCGCCCTATTCGTGGTTCGGCGAGCTGATGTCGATCGAGAACGCGGGCGCGATCATTGCCGGCGAGAAGCCGAAGGAAGAGCTGGGCGTGCGTGCCATCGACGATTACACGCTGGAGGTGAAGCTTTCGGCCTCGCTGCCCTATTTCCCGCTGATGACGACCCATGCTTCGACCTTCCCGGTGCACAGGGCAACGGTCGAGAAATACGGCAAGGAGTGGACCAGGCCGGGCAACATCGTCTCCAACGGCGCCTATGTGCTGACCGAGCACATCCCCGGTGAACGTTCGGTGCGCGAGCGCAACCCGATGTACTGGGACGACGAGAACACGGTGATCGAGAAGGTCGTTGCGCTGGTGATCAACGACGAGAACGTGGCGCTGACCCGCTATTTCGCCGGAGAGCTTGACCGCACCGGCA
>JALSGY010000496.1 GCA_026982515.1 Paracoccaceae bacterium | reverse complement strand
TCACAACGACAGATAGACGAAGGAAAGGATATGCCGTTGCTGGCGCGCCGGGCCTTTCCGAAAGTTCGAAGGACCTGACTCAAACCGGCCGGGCTGTGAGCGGCGGCCATGGGCCATGCACCGCCGTTTCCCGCCAGGGCCATCGCGGCTTCAGCGCACCACGAATTCCGCATGCAGGGCGCCGGCGGCCTTGATGTTCTTCAGGATGTCGATCATGTCGCGGGGGGAAACGCCCAGGGCGTTGAGCCCCTCGATCACCTCGGAAAGCGTTGTTCCGTCCGGGATGTCGGCCAACCCGATTCCGGGCTCTTCGACAATCGTGCTGCTGGTGCGGGGCACGACGATCGGGGTGCCGCCGGTAAACGGGTTTGGCTGAACCACCAGAGGTTCTTCCTGAACCCTGAGTGTGAGATTGCCCTGCGAGACGGCCACCCGGGAGATGCGGACGTTTTCCCCCATCACGATTGTGCCGGAGTTCTGATCCACCACGACGCGCGCCCTCTGCTCGGGGTCGACGAGGATGTTCTCGATCGCACCCAGCGCATGGGCCGGCGAAAGTTCAGCCGTCATGGAGATGTCCAGCAAGACGGTGCCGGCATCGAGCATCCGCGAGACGACCTTGCCGTAGTAGCCGTTCACGGCCTCTTCAATCCGTTGCGCCGTGGTGAAATCGGGGTCGCGCAGCGCCAGGCGGACGGATTTGATCTGTGTGAAGTCGAAGTCCACCTCACGTTCCACTCTCGCCCCGCCGGGGATCACCCCCGAAGTGGGTACCCCCTGGACAACCCGTGCCCCATCTCCTTCGGCGGCCGCCCCCCCGGCGATGATCGGCCCCTGCGCCACGGCGTAGATCTGCCCGTCTGCCGCATTGAGCGGGGTCATGATCAGGGTGCCGCCCATCAGGCTCTTGGCATCGCCGATGGCCGAGACATTGACATCGATCCGCCCCCCGGCGCGCGCAAAGGGCGGCAGGCTGGCGGTCACCAGCACCGCGGCGACGTTCTTGGGGCGAAACTGCTCTCCGGTGACGTTGACACCAAGACGCTCAAGGATGTTGGACATGATCTCTTCGGTAAACGGGGCATTGCGGATTCCGTCTCCGGTTCCGTTCAGCCCGACCACGAGCCCGTAGCCGAGAAGATCATTGCCACGTACGCCCTCGAACTCGACCAGATCCTTGATCCGTACCGGGCTGGCCAGAAGGGGCGCAGCCTGCAGGAAGGTCAGAAGTGCAAGAAAAAAAAGGCGTGCCATCACAGGTAATCCGCAAGTGAAAGGCGCGAAAGCCGCGCGGTGACCGAATAGAGAATCTCGAGCTGAGAGCGGACGGCCTCCAGTTCGGTTGCGGTCTTGTACGGGTCCACTGCCATGATCCCGTTCCGGGCCATTTCCAGCGCCGAAACGGTGGCGGCATTGCGTGCAGCGGTCTGATCCACGGAAGCCTCGGCGATGCCCACATCGGCGCGTAGCGCGGCCATGCCCGATGCGGCATCGAGCAGCGATACCCCGGCCAGGCGGGCAAGTTCCGCCCGCTCGGCACCCGTACCCGAAAGCGCCCCCGCGTCTAGCAGTGCGGCCATCGCCAGACCCTTGAGCGTGTTGCGCACACGCTCGTCGGATGCGGTTATCTCGAAGCGGATGGATGTATCATCGGACAGCCGCAATGGCTGGATTGGTTCCGAGCCGCGATAGGCAACCGTTTCGAACCCGCCCCCCGGGGTGTCGAACCAGGCCTCCACTGCGGCGGCGATGCCGGCGGCGGTTGTCTCGGCGGCGATGGCGGCCTGCAAGTCGGCAAGGATGGTTTGCGCATCGGCAAGCGGCGGGGTATCGGTGGCGGTACCGGAAAGTGCATAACGGTCGGCCGCGCGCACGTTGAGAGCGCCAAGAGCGGTTTCGAACTTGGCACGCCCGTCGGCGGCGGTTGCCTGGATCAGCAGGGCCTGCGCCGAACTGCCGGCCGTGAGCAGCGCGGGTGCAAGTTCCGTCATGAGGCTTTCGACGGTTTCGAGGGAGGTCTGGGCGGTGGATGTCAGCAAGGCGGCTTCGGAGGTGGCCACGGAATAGGAGTTCGCCATGGCCAGGCTGCGTTCAATCGAGGAAAGGGCCGAGAAATCCCCGCCGGTTGCGGCGGTGCTGTCTTTCCTGATGCCGCTGGTCATTTCCTGCGAAAGTCTTTGCAGATCGGATTTCAAGGCTACATTCTGCCGGCGGGTCTGGAAGGTTTGCGCAAGATCACCGATCGAGAGGTAGTTCATCGTTCAAAGCCCCAGCAGTGTCTGGATCAGGTCGTCGATGGTCGAGATGACGCGGGCATTGGCGGAAAAGGCCTGTTCGACGAGAAGAAGCTGCTGCATCTCGAAGTCGGAATCGACACCGCTTTGCAGTTCTGATTCCCTCAGCCCATCGGCGAGCGCGGAGGCAAAGCTCTGATCTGCCTCGGCAGACAGCCGCAGATTGCCGAAAAACGAGGCCACGTCGCTGGAAAGCCCAGAAGCCGAGCGGGCAACGTTGGAAATGGTGGTTGAGGCGGGCACCCGCGATGCCGTCAGGGCATCAGCGAGTGCCAGCAGGCGGGTGGCGTCCCCCGGCGCGGTAGCAGGGGCTGCGCCCAGCCCGTCGCGCAGCCTCAGCAACGTGCCTCCGGCGGCTGGGTCGGTCAGCGGGTTCACGGTGACGCGCCCGGACAGGCCCAATTCGTTTGCCGGGTCGAAGACGCCGCCCGCATCGGTGAGCAGTCCCGGATCCGATGGGCCGAGAGTCGGGTCCGTGGCCGGGTCGGCGAAACGTTCCACCAGATCGCGGGCCAGCGCATCCAGCCGGCCCTGGGCTTCGATGGCAAGGCCGTCGCGGATGTAAAACAGCGCGCCCAGGCGGCCGCCGGCCAGCGGCCCGCCCTCGCCGGCCGAGAGAGTGCGGCCGTTGAGGGAAATTTCCGACAGGGCCCCCGAGGAAATCGACATCTCCGGCACGATCACCCCGGCGGGGGTAAAGGACAGGGTGGCGGGGGCGCCGTCGAGCAGGATGGCGCCGCCGGGTGTGTAGAGCGCGATCTGCCCTCTGTCGCGGGGTACTTCGCGCAGGGGAACGATCGAGGCGATCCTGTCCACCTCTTGCTGACGCTGATCCATCAGGGCTGTGGCGCCGCGCCCGGCACCGAGTTGAGTGGTGATCTTGCGGTTCAGCAGGGCGATGTTTTCCAGCCCCTTGTTCAGGAGCTCCACCTGGCGGGCAATCTCGCGATCTGCCTTCATCCGCTGGGTCTGAACGGTATCGGAAGCAGCGTTCAGGGAGTCAGCCAGAGCGGAAGCGGCATCGAGAGTTTCCTGCAGGCGGGGCAGGGAATCGGGGCGGCTGGCGGCCTGGATCAGACTGGCCTCCAGCGTATTGATGCGGCCCGTGAGCGAGCGTGGATCGTCGGGGGTGCCGATTGCCTGTTGGATCCGGGCAAGGAAGTCGGCGCGGGCTGTCTGGTCTGCAAGCCCGGCATCGGCCAGGCGCCGCTCGGCGATGATCGGCTGTTCGACCGTGCGCCGGATGCCCTCTACCTGCACGCCGGTGCCATTGCCGCCAAGAGACTGGGCGGAAAGCTCCAGCTCGCGCCGGCCGTAGCCGGGGGTGAGGGCGTTGGCCACGTTTGCCGACACGACCTCGGCTGCCCTTGCCGCAGCTGTCAGGCCGGAGCGGGCGTTCGACAGGGCGCTCGAGATGCTCATGGTTCAGCGGGCCTTTCGCACGGGGCCTCAGCGCTTGATGTTGGTGGTTTCCTGCAGCATCTCGTCCACCGTCTGAATGACCTTGGCGTTCGAGGAATAGGCCCGCTGCGTCTGGATGAGTTGTGTCAGCTCGGCCGCAACGTCAGTGGCAGATTCCTCACGTGAATAACCCACGACCTCACCCGTCGGGCCGTCGCCTGCGTCCCACAGGAAGAACGGCCCGCTGTCCGGCGAAACCTGGTAGGACTGATTGTTGAGGGAGATCAGACCATTCGGGTTCGGCACGTCGACAAGCGGGATCTGGTAGATTGTCCGGGTGAAGCCGACATCATAGATGGCATTGACGAAACCTTGGGCGTCAACCTCGACAGTGGTGAGGTTGCCCACGGGAGAACCGTTCTTTTCGATCGAGACGGGCGCGAAACTGTCCGACAGCTGGGTCATGCCGGAAGGATCGCCGATGGTCCCGATATCCAGTTCGAGCGGGCCGCCGGCGACCGTCAGCGCGATGGTGCCGGTAGCCGGATCGTAAGCCCCGCCCGAAAGCGTGGTAACCGAAGCCAGGGTGCCGCCCGCAGCGCGCGAATCGTCAAACTGGAGCGTGTAGCTGCCGACCACGGCATCGCCTGAAGCGGAATCCCTGATCGTCATCGTCCATTCGTTCGAGGCGCCGGAGGCAGGGACCGTTGGTGTGAAGCTGACATTGAGCATTTCGGATGTGCCCAGGTTTCCGAAATATTCGATTGACAGTTCCTGGGTGTCGCCGCTGGAACCGGCCACGGTTTCCGTTGCCGGCAGGTTGACCCCCAGTGTCATCTGCGTTGTCGGATCACCAGCGAACTGGTTGACGGAGACGCGCACCGGTTCCAGCCCGGCGACGGTATCGCGCGGATAGCTGGGCATCGACCCGTCGATATTGGCCGGCCAGCCCATGAGCACCATGCCGGTTTCCGTTGTCAGCACCCCGTTGGCATCCGGGCGGAAGGATCCTGTTGTCATCAGCATCATGGGCGGCTCCCCGCCCGCGGAAAGGGAAACCGCCGGGGTAACCGGTATCATGCCCCGGCCGCTGACGGCGATATCTGTGGGATTCGAGGTATTGACCAGCGGCCCGCGTTCGGTGATCAGCCGCTGTGTCGTGGCGCGCACCCCCCCGGCGGAGTAGAAGCCGACGCTTCCGGCAATGACCTGTGAAGAGAAATCGGCCTGCGCGCGCTTGTACCCGTAGGTTGAGGAATTGGCGATGTTGTCGGAGATCGTTGCCAGTTTCGTGGCATTTGCATTCAGCCCCGCCACGCCGGCATTCAGGGAAGAGGAAATTGTCATTGCCAGTGCCTTTCTGCACGATCACCCCCCGCGCTCCTAGAACGAGTGCTAGAGCAAGGGGCTTAACAGCGGCCTAACATCGACAATTCTTCCTATCTTCCTGCCGGGTCGCGCAGCAGGATCAGCTCGATCCGGTTGTTGCGAGGTGCCATCGGATTACGGGCGGCGGGCTTTCTGTCGGCGAAACCGCTGACGCGCTGGATCCTGCCCGCCTCCAGCCCGCCGGCTTCAAGCATTCGCCGCACCCTGTCAGCCCGCGAGGAGGACAGATCCCACACCGGGTTGCGAATCAGCACCACCGGCTCGGAGCGGGTGAAGCCATTGATCGCAACGGCGTTGTCGACCAGTGAGAACACGCGGACGATCATTGCCAGAAGTTCTTCGAGGATGACCGTCGGGCGGTCCTCGCCGGGTTCGAAAAGCGATTCTTCGGTGGTATCGAACAGCTCGACGATCAGCCCCTCGTCGGTGACGCGGGTCACGATGTGGCGCAACAGCCCGTCGGATACCATGCTTTCGCCGGCCAGCGCGGTGAGTGCTTCTTCCACCTTGCGCAGGGCCTCGTCATTTGCCTTGTCCTCGCGTGCCTGGGGATCAACGCCCGAGATGCCGCGCGCGGCATTGGCCTCGGTGGGGTTTCGATTGCTTGCGCCGGTGCCGTTTCTGGCGAGCGTGCGTTCGCTGAACACGCTGTCGCCGCCGAAAGAGTCTTCGCCGCCACCGGAAATGCGGTTGATCGGAATCGTCGGGCTGAAATAGTCCGCGATTCCCTTGCGCTGCTTTTCTGTTGTTGCGTTGAGCAGCCACATCAGCATGAAGAAGGCCATCATGGCCGTCACGAAATCGGCATAGGCCACCTTCCAGGCGCCGCCGTGGTGGCCGTCACCACCGATGATCTTCTTGCGCTTGACGATAATCGGCGCGTTTTGCTTCGCGCTCATTCCACCACCTCGTTTCACACCCGGGGGCAGGATTAGCCGCGAGGTGTGAATCCGATCTTAAGTGAAGAATTGTAAGCGTTGCCCGACATAGCCACCCTTTCTGCCGGTGACGATGCGCTGGACCAGCCGAGGGTTTGCGGCCGGACGGGGCGCATGAGCGGGCCTGATTTCGAGGAAGGTTAACCAGACGTTCACCGAAAAACGATAACGTCTCCGCCACTTCCCGAAAGAGATGATTCATTCCAGCCCGCTGCGCGGGTGCCATCGCCGTGTGAATGCGGCACAGCCAAGGAGTAGATATCGTGATGAATCCGTTTGAAAACCGCATGCCGTCGCTTTCCGGCCCGGCCACCGACATCCTGCCGGTCACGCCCGATGATCTGACCGACCTGCCGGAGGTTGCCATTGCGCTTTACGTGGAAACGGGCGGGGCGGTTTCCGTTGTCACGGCCCGTGGCGGCAACCGCACGCTGAATGTTGCGGATCGCTCGATCCTGCCGGTCGGGGTGCGCCGGGTGAATGCGACCGGAACCACGGCCACCGGCATCCATGCCATGGTGATTTCATGAAGGTGGTGGCCGATCTTTCCCTGACGGCCACGGCGCGGGCGCCGTTGGCACCTCCTGCCTGGTATGCGCCCTGGGCCTCGCCGGTTACCGGCACTTCCCCGGCCCTGGTGCTCGATTTCGTGGCCGGCACCTACGGGGCCGGGGGGGCGGAGGGTACCCTCGGCTCGGTGCTGGCCTTCGCGCGCGGCACCGAGGGCAGCGTGGTGGATGCCACCGGCGCGCTGGTCAGCGCCCCGCCCGACACCGCCCGGATCGACCATGACCCGGCCACCCTGGCGCCGCTGGGGCTGTTGCTCGAGACCGGTCGTACCAACCTGATTGCCGACAGCGCCGCGCCGCTGGACCAGACGATCGACGTGGCCGGCGTGCCGCAGGTGCTGTCCTTCTACGGTACCGGCAGCGTGACGCTTTCGGGCGCCTACGCGGGCACGGTGACGGGCGGCGGGGCCTATCCGGTGCGCACCGTCCTGCCGTTCACGCCGGCTGCGGGTGCGCTTTCGCTGGCCTTCACGGGCGACGTCACGGCTGTCCAGCTGGAGGAGGGCGAGGCGGCCTCGTCCTACATCCCCGCGGCCACGGTGCCGGCATCGCGCGGCGAGGACATCGCCTCCGTGGCCCTGGGGGAGTGGTTCAACCCGTCGGGCGGGACGCTGGTGTTCAGCGGCGCGCTGGCCGGGGCCGGGGCCAATGACCGCATCGTCGAGCTGGACGACGGCACCACGGCCTCACGCATGTCGCTGCTGTGGAACACGGTGCTGGACCGGCCGCAGTTCCAGGCCTGGGATGGCGGGGCGCTGCAGGCGGCGGTCGCCCCGGGGGGAAACGCCATCGGGCTTGGCAACCATTTCCGCGCGGCGGTCGCCTTTTCCGCCAGCGGCGAGTTCGCGGTTTCCGTCAACGGCAGCGCGGTGGCCGCGGCCACTGGAGGGGTTGTGCCCGCCGGGCTGACCACCCTGCGGCTGGGGCGTTCGGCATGGGGGGCGCAGGGGCTGATGGTGGCGGAATCCGTCACCTTCTATCCCGCACGCCTGCCCGATGACGAGCTTCAGGCGCTTTCCGCCTGATCCGTGCCCGTCCGAGGCCGACCAACCGCCCCCGTATCCCGCGGGGGCGGTTTTCCTTTGCGCCGGGGCGGGCTATTGGGCAATGAGTGTCGGCGAAAGGATTGCCCATGCCCAAAGTGCTCGTGACCGGCTCGGCCGGGTTCATCGGATACCACCTCTCGCGCCGCCTGCTGGAACTGGGCTGGCAGGTGACCGGCTTCGACGCCATGACCGATTATTACGATGTCGCCCTGAAGACGCGTCGGCATGAGCTTCTGGAGACCTTCGAGGGGTTCCGCCCCGAGGTTGCGAGGCTGGAAGAGCCGGGGCGGCTGACGCGCCTGCTGGACGAGACCGCCCCCGACATCGTGGTGCACCTGGCCGCACAGGCCGGGGTGCGCTACTCGATCGAAGATCCGCAAAGCTATGTGGATTCCAACCTGATCGGCACCTTCAATCTGCTCGAGGCGGTTCGGGCGGTGCCGGTGAGGCATCTGCTGATGGCTTCCACCTCTTCGGTATACGGTGCCAACGAGAAGATGCCCTACGCCGAGACCGACAAGGCCGACACCCAGATGTCCTTCTATGCAGCCACCAAGAAGGCAAACGAGGCAATGGCCCACGCCTACGCCCATCTTTACGGCATGCCGGTGACAATGTTCCGTTTCTTCACCGTCTACGGGCCCTGGGGGCGGCCCGACATGGCGTTGTTCCGCTTCGTCCGGGCGATCCTCGAGGGCGAGCCGATCGAGATCTACAACCACGGCCGGATGCGGCGCGATTTTACCTATGTGGACGATCTGG
>JALSGY010000495.1 GCA_026982515.1 Paracoccaceae bacterium | reverse complement strand
GCTGGCATCATCGGGGCGGCAGGCGCGCACCAGGTCGAGGATCAGCGCCACCACGCTTTCGCCCACCGGCATGCGGCGCAGCAATTGCTGGGCCTCGGCCAGCTCGCCGGGCGCGAAAACCGGCGCGGCCCTGGCCTCGTCGGCACCGGTCGTGGCCAGCAGAATCTCGCGCTCGCTGGCGCGGTCTGGATAGTCAACGTCGATCTGCAACAGGAAGCGGTCAAGCTGGGCCTCGGGCAGCGGATAGGTGCCCTCCTGCTCAAGCGGATTTTGCGTGGCCAGCACATGAAAGGGCTGGGGCAAGGGATGCGGGTGGCCGGCGATGGTCACCTGCTGCTCCTGCATCGCCTGCAGCAGCGCCGACTGGGTGCGCGGACTGGCGCGGTTGATCTCGTCGGCCAGAAGCAGCTGGCAAAAGATCGGCCCCGGCAGAAAGCGAAAGGCCCGACTGCCATCGCGCCCCTGCTCCAGCACCTCGGCGCCAAGAATGTCGGCCGGCATCAGGTCGGGCGTGAACTGCACCCGCCCGCCATCCAGCCCCATCACCGCGCCGAGCGTATCGACCAGCCGGGTCTTGCCCAGCCCCGGCAGGCCGATCAGCAGCGCATGGCCACCGGCCAGCAGCGCCGAAAGCACCAGCTCGACAACCGCCTCCTGGCCGATGATCCGCTTGCCGATCTCGGCCTTGGCACGGGCCAGTTTCTCGCCCAAACGCGCCGCATCCGCGACCAGATCGTCTTCTGCCTTGCTCATGCAAACCCTCCGCCGTAGCATTACCGCGCCATTAAAGGCGTTTTTCGCGTGGGGGACAAATGACAAAAGCGCAAACAGGCGACAAATCACCCGCCACGCCTGAAATTTCGGCGGAAAACCTCGCATCGAGCGCCCGGCGCGTTGCCGGACGAGGGCCGGCGCCGGTGCATCTGTGGGATCCGCCCTTTTGCGGCGATCTCGATATCCGCATTGCCCGCGACGGCACCTGGTTTTACCTCGGCACGCCGATCGGGCGGCCGGAGCTGGTGCGCCTGTTCGCCTCGATCCTCAAGCGCGAAGGCGACGCCTATTTCCTTGTTACCCCGGTGGAAAAGGTCGCCATCCGCGTCGATGACGCGCCTTTTGTCGCCGTCGATTTCGAGCCGACCGGCCAGGGACGCGAACAGCTGCTGACGTTTGAAACCAACCTGGGCGAGCTGGTCCAGGCCGGTCCCGAACACCCCTTGCGCTTCATCCGCGACCCCGATAGCGGCGAGCCCTCGCCCTATGTGATGGTGCGCGCCGGCCTCGAAGCGCTGATTGACCGCAAGAGCTTTTACCGGCTGGTGGAGCTGGGCGTGCACGAGGAACATGAAGGGGAACGCTGGTTCGGCCTCTGGACTGACGGTGCCTTCTTTCCGATCATTCCTTCGGCAGAGCTTGAGGCGGCTGGCTGAAGAAATCCTCCAATTCGCCGATCAGCCCGGAAAATACCGCCTGCATCCGTGCCGAGGGCTGGCGCGCGGCGATGGTCTCGGCCAGCGGGTCGGGCGCATGGGCCTGCGCGTCCGACATCGCCTCCAGCACCGCATGGCCGCAAAACGGCACATGGACCTCGTTATAGCCGCCCTCATGGGCCATCATCAGGCGCCCGCCACACAGCTCGCCGGCCAGGGCACGGGCGATAGCGGTCATCTCGCGAAAGGTCTCGGCCGAGGCCAGCATCCGCCCCAACGGGTCGAGCGCCCCGGCATCAAAACCGCAGGCGACGACGATGACCTCAGGCTGGTGCGCACGAATTGCCGGCGCCACCAGCCGCTCCATCGCTTCGATATAGGTGGCATGGCCCGCGCCGGGTGGCAGGGGAATGTTCATGTTGGCGCCCAGGCCCGCGCCCCGGCCCCGGTCCTGCGCCGCGCCTGTATCAAGCGGATAATTTCGCTCCTGATGCAGCGAAATGGTCAACACCTCCGCCTCGTCATAAAAAATCGCCTCGGTGCCGTTGCCGTGATGCACATCCCAGTCAATCACCGCCACCCGGCGCACCAGCCCGGCAGCCTGGGCGGCGCGAATGGCAATAGCGAGATTGGCCAGCAGGCAAAAGCCGTTGGGGAAATCCGGCAGGCAATGATGGCCGGGCGGGCGCGACAGCGCATAGGCATTGTCAAGCCGCCCCTCCAGCACCGCGAAAAGCGCGCCCCGGGCCAGGCCCGCCGACAAGGCCGCGATCTCGTAGCCACCCTGCCCAAAGGGCGCACGCAGCCCGATCTCACCACCCCCCGCATCGCTCAACGCCTTGAAGTCACGCAAGTATTCCTCAGGATGCACCCGCGCCAGATCTTCCGGCGAGGCCGCCGGCGCCGAGGACAGGACCAGCTCATCACTCAGCCCGGTCACATCCATCAGGTTCTTGAGCCGCCGCTTGCTCTCCGGGCTTTCCGGCAAGCCCCCGGCCGCCATCGGCTGCACCAGGCCGCCCAAGGGCAAGGTCGCCGCGTAATTTCCCCCCGCATGCCAAAAGCAGCGCTCATCAAAGAAGAAACCGGTCTTCATGAAAACAGACTGCCCCCTCACACGGCTTCTGTCCAGCGCCCCCTTCCTCTTGCCGAAAATATCCCGGGGGTGTGGGGGCAGCGCCCCCACCCGGTCGCCCCGGCGCAAGCCGGGGCGAAACCGGCTCAGGCGTTCTTCAGGTCGTTATAAAGTTCAAACGCCTGCTTGGCGGGCATCAGCTCATGCACCACCTTGCTCACCGCCTGGATCATCGCCACCGGGTCGTCCGACTGGAAGATATTGCGGCCCATATCGACCCCGGCCGCGCCCTGATCGACAGCCCGGAACGCCATGTCGAGCGCCTCGAGCTCGGGCAGCTTCTTGCCGCCGGCAATGACGATCGGCACCGGACAGCCGGCGGTGACACGCTCGAAGCCCTCCTCGACGAAGTAGCTCTTCACATAATGCGCGCCCAGCTCGGCAGCGATGCGGGTGGCGAGGCCGAAATAGCGCGCATCGCGCGCCATGTCCTTGCCCACGCCGGTCACGGCCAGGGTCGGGATGCCCACGCGCATGCCCTCGTCGATCAGGCGGATCACGTTGGTGATCGACTTGTGCTCATATTCGGCACCGATATAGACCTGCGCCGCCATCGCCGCCACGCCCATGCGCACCGCATCGTCCATGGCCACGGCGATGGTCTCGTTGGACAGCTCCGACAGGATCGAATTACCCCCCGAAGCGCGCATGACCACCGGCTTGGTCACCGTCGGCGGGATCACCGAGCGCAGGATGCCACGGGTGCACATCAGCACATCGGCATATTCAAACAGCGGTGCGATGTTGAGGTCGATCCGCTCCAGCCCCTTGGTCGGGCCCTGGAAATAGCCGTGGTCAAAGGCCAGCATCACCGTGCGCCCGGTCTTCGGGTTGAAGATCCGGCTCATCCGGTTCTTGATGCCCCAATCGTAATTGGCCCCGCCCTTGAGGAAAAAGCCCTGCTTGTCCTGGGGGCGGTCAAGCCCGAAATCCTTGCCGTCCTTGATGTCGTCGATATCTGCCATGTGTCTCTCTCTTTTGTGCGAGTTGCGGTTACTTGTGAGCCTTTTGCCACGCCGCGCGCATTTGTTCAAAGGCCGCGGGCGGGTTTTGGTGTTTCATCACCGCCGAGCCGGAAACGATCATGTCCGGGCGCGCGGCGGCGATCTCGTCGATGACGTCCAGCGTTACGCCGCCGTCAAAGGCAAGCAGCGGTTTTGTTGAAATTGTGCTATCTCTCAGCGCCTGCAACCGGGTGCAGGCGGTGGAAATGTCGGGTTTTGAACCGTCGCGCGGATCGAGCGACAGCACCAGGATCAGGTCGGCACGCGCCAGCAGCGCCGGGTCGGGCACGGTTTGCGGCATCATGGCAAGGCCGGCCAGCACCGGGCGCTCGGCGCTGCGAATCGCCTCCAGCGCCTGTCCGGCCCCCTCGGCTTCGCCGTGAACGGTGATCAGGTCGGCGCCCGCCTTCACATAGGCGCCAATCTGCGCCAGGGGGCGGGCATGCATCAGGTGCACGTCGAGAAACGCATCGGCCACCGCCTTGCGCACAGCCGCCACCAACGGCGCGCCGCCCAGGAAGGCGGGGACGAAATTGCCGTCCATCTCATCGAAATGCAGGATCTGCGCGCCCATGGCGCGCGCGCCCTGCCCGGTGGCTGCAAGTGCGCCGAGGTCGCCGGCATAGAGGCCGAGGCTGATGCCCCGCGCGCGCTGCTTGAGGGCCTCGCGATCCATCACAGCACCACCCCCTTGCGCAGGATGAAACAGCCATAGGGGCGCGCCTCGGAAGTGGCGACCACGCCAAAGGCCCTGGCGGCGCGCGGATAGAAATCGGGGCGCGCAAGCGAGCCGGTCAGCCCGTCCTTTGGCATACGGTCATTGATGATTTTCAAGGTGTCGGTGTGCACCGCCCCCAGCTCTTCGGGCGCATCGTCAATTTCCATGCGCAGGGCGCAAAGCGTGCCAAACGCGTCCAGCGGCATCAGGGCGGTGATGAGATCAACCGCCGCGGGCGTGCTGAAGCCCGGCAGGTGGATCGGCGCGCCCAGCCGGGTGGTCGCAGCGATGCTGTCGGCGGGGAAATTGGCATCCGCCACCACCAGTTCGTCGCCATGGCCCATACGCATCAGGCAATCCATCAGCGCCGGGGTCATGTTCGCATCTATTCCGATCAACATTGCCTGTCTCCTTGAAACGGGGCCGCGAGCAAGCGCCCGCGACCCCTCTTTGCCCTCGTGAGTGGTGGTTAGCGCGGCGGCAGCGGCATCCAGGCGGGCACAGCCACATCCGCATGGGCAAATTGCGGCATTTTCGCCGACAGCTCTTCCATGTTGGTGATGTCGAGCTCATTGAGCATCGTCTGGGTGATCAGGGTCGGCGGAATGATCACGTTGTGACCGGGATCTTCGCCCGCCAGCAGCATTGCCAATGCGCGCACGCTCACCTCGCCAACCACGGCCGGGTTGGTCGCAGCGGTGGCTTTCCAGGCGCTGTTGGGCTCGCGCATGGCGGCGATGTCGGCGGTCGAGACATCGGCCGAATAGATCGAGATCTGCTCGGTCAGGCCGGCCTCGTCCACGGCGATCTTGACGCCCTTGGCAAACTCGTCATAGGGCGCGAACACCACTTCGATGTCGGGATTGGCTTGCAATACCGAGCGCGCCTGGTTGGCAACCGAGTTGGCGATCGGGTTGTCGAGCGTGCCGAACATGGCGACCTCGTTGATACCCGGATAACGCTCCTTGAACTCGCGCCAGGTCTCGTCGCGCCGATCCAGCGGCGCGATGCCGGCCACATAGACATAGCCGGCCTTCCAGCTTTCGCCGTTATCCTTGATCGCCTGCTCCAGCGCCAGGCGGGCCAGGTCGCGGTCGCTTTGCTCGATCTGCGGGATCATGTCATTTTCAACGTTCACGTCAAAGGCAACAACCTTGATGCCCGCATCCAGCGCCCGCTGGGCGGCTTCCTGCATGCTTTCGGTCAGCCCGTGCTGGATGATGATACCGTCAACGCCCAGCGCGATGGCCTGATCGACCATGTCGGCCTGCAGAGCCGCATCCTGGCGGCTGTCGAAAATGCGCAGATCGACGCCCAGCGCTTCGGCCTGGGCCTCGACGCCCGACAGGTAGGCCTGGAAGAAGTCGCCGGTGGAAAGGTAGCGCACCAGCGCAATCTTGACGTCGCCGGCATTGTCGAACGGTGCCGGCATGGCGTGGCTGCCGGCAATGGCGCCGCCCAGTCCGGTGGCCAGCGCGGCGATGCCGCCGGCAAGCCCCAGGGCCAGTCTTCTGGTAAGTTTCATTGTATGTCCTCCCATGGTTTCCAATGATATCAGTGGTTTGAGCCTGCGCGCCGACCAGTCAGCACGAAGGTGAAAACAAGGGCGACGACAAGCACGACCCCCTTGACGAAATCCTGTGTGTAATATGGTGCGTTCATCATGGTCAGCCCCTGTAGCAGGATGCCGACAAACAGCGCGCCGATGGCGGTGCCAAAGGCGTTGGGCTTGGCCGCGCCCAGCACCGCGAAGCCGATCAGGGCAGCGGCGACCGAATCGAGCAGCAGGTTGTTGCCCGAAGCGATGTCGCCCCGCCCCAGCCGCGCCGCCAGCAATATGCCGCCCACCGAGGCCAGCACCCCCGAAAACACGTAGGCCATGATCTTGTAGCGATTGACATTGGTGCCCGCCAGCGCCGCCGCACGCTCGTTGGAGCCAATCGCATACATCAGCCGCCCATGGCGGGTTTTCTCCAGAAACACCCAGACCAGAATGGCGACGATGATAAAGATCACCACCGAAACCGGGATCAGGTTGGGGATGATGAAATCGAACTTGTGGCGCCCCAGCCACAGGAAGGCCGGGTCGAACACGCCATTGGCCTTTTCGCCATTGGGCAGGACCATGCCGGTCGAGATCGAGCGCCCCTCGGTCGGGATGCGTTGCAGGCCGATCAGCAGGAACATCATGCCCAGGGTCGCCAGCAGGTCGGGCACCTTGGTCTTGACGATCAACAGCCCGTTGACCAGCCCGACCAGCGCCCCCATCACCAGACAGGCCAGCACCGCCACCACCACGCCCTGATCGAGCACCACCATCATATAGGCCGAAAGCATCAAGGCCGTGGTCGCGGTCGAGCCGATCGACAGGTCAAAGCCATCCACCACCAGGGTGAAGGTCACCCCCAGCGCCAGAATGCCGGTAATGGCCACCGACTGGAAAATGAACACGGCCGAGAACGGGCTGAAAAAGCCGTCGGTGAACACCGAGAAGAAGACCAGGAGGCCAGCCAGCAGGGTCAGAAATCCATAGCGGATCGCCAGATCAACCAAGCTGCGCTTGCCGGAAACCCTGGTATCTGTGCCGGCATCTGCCTGCACCCCGGCCCCCGCCCCTGCCTGTTTCGCTGCGTCGTCCTGCATTGCGTTTTCCTGCTTGCTTGTCATGGGGTTGCCCCCGGTTCACGTTGCGCTTGCGCCCGAGCTTCCCCCGGCCCATCGGCCTGGCCTGCCACCTGCGCCAGCACCTTTTTCAGGTCCAGATCTTCATTGCGGTGATCGCCCACGACCGTGTGGTCGGACAAAACCACGATGCGGTCGGCAATCTCCAGCACCTCGTCCATCTCCGCGGCCATGACGATGGTGGCGCGCCCGGTCGCGGTTTCGCGGATCTTGGCGCCGATATCGCGGCGCGCCTTGATGTCGACACCCTGGAACGGCTCGTCGAGGATGAGCACCTGCGAGGGCTGACCCAGCCAGCGCCCGACCATGACTTTCTGCTGGTTGCCGCCCGACAGGGTCGAAATATCGTCCTTTTCCGACTGACAGACCACGCCGAGCTGGGCGATGATGTCGCGGGTGGCGGCGGCCTCGGCACGCGGATTGACGAAAGAAAGGCGCGAGAAGCGTTCGAGGAACGGAACGGTGGTATTTTTGGCCAGCGAATGGTCGCGCAGCACGCCATTGGTGCCGCGATCCTTGGGGCAAAGAAACACCCCGGCATCAATCGCCGCGCGGGCCGAATTGGGCCGGTATGGCTTGCCATTGAGGCGAATCTCGCCGGCAACGGGCGCTGCCTGGCCGAAAAGGATCGCCGCGAGCCGGCTCTTGCCCGCCCCGACCAGCCCGGTAATCGCCAGCACCTCGTCCTGGTGCACGGTCAGGTTTATCGGTCGCGCCCCCTCGGTCAGCACCAGATTGTCCAGCTCCAGCGCCGGCGCGCCGGGGCGCTTGTTGTCCAGGCGGATCTCGTCGAGCCCCTGGCCCAGCATCGCCGTCACCGCCGCCTCGTAATCCAGCGGTTTCTGCTCGAAACGCCCGACAATGGCACCGTCGCGCATGGCATAGATGCGGTCGGCCATGCGCCGGATGTCGGAGGTGCGATGCGAGATATACAGGATCGCCACGCCTTGATCGCGCAGCCGCTCCAGCAAGGCAAACAGCCGCTCGGCCTCGGCCGCCGACAGCGAAGAGGTCGGCTCGTCCAGCACCAGCAATTCGGGCGAGCGTGCCATGGCCCGGGCGATGGCCACCAGCTGACGATCGGCCAGCTGCAACTCGCGCACCGGGCGCGTCACGTCTACATCAAGACGCATCGAAGCAGCAATTTCGCGCGCCTTGCGGCGAATCTCACGCCCCTTGAGGAAGAAGCCGGCGCCTGGCGCGGCGAGACTGTCCAGCAGCAGGTTGGAGGCAACGTCGAGGTCGGGGATCACCCCGTCATTGATGTTCTGATGCACCGTCACCACCCCGGCACCGATCGCCTCGATCGGATTGCGCGGCGCAAAGGGGGCGCCGTTCAGGGTGATGGCACCGCTATCGGCCTGATGCACCCCGCAGATCACCTTGACCAGGGTCGACTTGCCGGCGCCATTGGCCCCCATCAGCACCGTCACTTCGCCCTTGGCCAGCTCCAGATCAATGC
>JALSGY010000494.1 GCA_026982515.1 Paracoccaceae bacterium | reverse complement strand
CACCGGACCCGAACCCCGGTCCGGCGCCCCCCGCCCGGGCGATTCAGAAATGGATGGCGCGCCCCCAGGCGTCGAGCACCGATTCGTGCATCATCTCGGAAAGCGTGGGGTGCGGGAAGACGGTATGCATCAGCTCTTCCTCGGTGGTCTCCAGCTGGCGGCCGATGATGTAGCCCTGGATCAGCTCGGTCACCTCCGCGCCCACCATGTGCGCGCCCAGAAGCTCTCCGGTCCTGGCGTCGAAAACGGTTTTCACCATGCCCTCCGGCTCGCCCAATGCGATGGCCTTGCCGTTGCCGATGAAGGGGAACCGGCCGACCCGGACCTCGTAGCCCAGCTCCTTCGCCCGCGCCTCGGTATAGCCCACCGAGGCCACCTGCGGGTGGCAGTAGGTGCAGCCGGCGATCGATTCGGGGCGCACCGGGTGGGGCTTGCGGCCCGCCACCAGTTCGGCCACCATCATGCCTTCGTGGCTGGCCTTGTGCGCCAGCCACGGCGGGCCGGCGATATCGCCGATGGCATAGAGGCCCTCCACCCCGGTGCGGCAGTATTCGTCCACCACCACATGGGTGCGGTCGATCTTCACGCCCAGGGCCTCCAGCCCGAGGTTCTCGACATTGCCGACGATCCCCACCGCCGAGATCACGGTGTCGAACTCGTGCTTCCCGATCTTGCCGCCGGTCTCGATATGGGCCACCACCCGGCCCTTGCCGCGATCGAGCTGCCTGACCATGGATTTTTCCATGATCTTCATGCCCTGCTTGACGAACTGCTTTTTCGCGAATTTCGAGATTTCCTCGTCTTCGGCGGGCAGGACGCGCTCAAGCACCTCGACCACCGTCGTATCAGCCCCCAAGGTGTTGTAGAAGCTGGCAAACTCGATCCCGATGGCCCCCGATCCGACAACCAGCAGCTTCTTCGGCATGTGCGGCGGCTTGAGGGCGTGCCTGTAGCTCCAGACCAGCTTGCCGTCGGCCTCCAGCCCGGGCAGCTCGCGCGCCCGCGCGCCGGTGGCCAGCACGATCGCCTTCGCGCTGAGCTCCTGCACGCCCTTGCCGGTTTTCACGGCAACCTTGCCACGGGCCGGCAGGCTGGCCTCGCCCATGATCACCGTCACCTTGTTCTTCTTCAGCAGGTGCCCGACGCCTGCGGAAAGCTGCCCGGCCACCTCGCGCGAGCGCTTGACCACCGCGTCGATGTCATAGCCGATCTTCCCGGCAGAAAGGCCGAATTCGCCGGCCCGCTCCATCAGGTGGAACACCTCGGCCGAGCGCAGCAGCGCCTTGGTGGGGATGCAGCCCCAGTTGAGGCAGATCCCGCCCAGGTGCTCGCGCTCGACCACGGCCACCTTCAGCCCCAGTTGCGCGCCGCGGATGGCACTGACGTAGCCGCCCGGCCCGGCACCGATCACGATCATGTCATAGGACGTGGCAGCCATGTGCTGTTCTCCCGTTGAATAAATTTGTTCAACGTTAAACCATCTCGAAATCGGCTTCAACGGCCCAAGGGCGGATTTCCCCCTCCGGGCCAGCAAACGGCCGGCTGCCCCTTGCCGGTGCGTAAGGGGTTCAGGCGGCGGCCGCGGCCTTGACCGCCTCTATCGCCGCCCCGTAGCCCCCTTCCTCGATGAACTCGGATTCGGCCGCCGTGTTGGCGCGGCCAAGGGCCTCGTTACGGTAGGGGAAACGGCCGAAACGGCGGATCACCTCGCGATGCGCCCTGGCGTGCAGCAGGTTGGCGGCCCCGGTCCTCGGCATCCGGGTCAACATCAGGCGCACGCAGCGGTCCTGATCGCAGAGGTTTTCCGAGTGCATCAGCGGCAGATAGAAGAACTGCCGGGCCGGCTCGTCGATGCGCAGGTCCCAACCCTTCCTGATGGCGCATTTCGCCGCCGCCAGCGCCGCCTTGTCCGAGGCGAAGGCCCGCCCCGAGCCGCGGAACATGTTGCGGGGAAACTGATCCAGCAGAATGATATAGGCCAGCGTGCCGGCCGGATTGGCCAGCCAATGAGATCGGCCGCCCGCCACGGCCTCCTGCCAGTCGTTCACAAACCTGTCCCTGATCGCCTGGTCCAGGGCCTCGTCACTTCGGTACCAGTCACTCGGCGACAAATCGTCCAGCCAGTAGGCCAGCACGTCTTCAGGGTTCGCCATTACCGCACTCCTCACCCGGTGTCCCCGCCAGACGAATCGAGGGTTGCAAAACAATTTTCCCTTGGCAAGCGTTATGTCTCCCGATCGTCTTCCCGATCTTCCTCTGCGGCTTCCAGGGCCCACTCCTGCGCCGCCTCGAGCGCCACCACCGAGGCCGTCGGCGCAATTCCGAGATAGGCCGAGGCCTCCTCGACCGGGGTCGCGGGCCGCTGCGTCATGCGGTAGAGCGCATAGCCCGCCAGCGCCAGCATCAGCACCCCGATCAGCAGCCAGAATCCTCCCGGCCCCGCCTGCCCCATCAGCCAGCCGGCGATCAGCGGCCCGGCAATCGCCCCCAGCCCGTTGAGAAACACCAGCCCCCCCGAGGCCGCGGCCATGTCGTCGGGCTCGAGAAAATCGTTGGTATAGGCGATGAGCAGGGAATAGAGCGGGTTCGACATCCCGCCCGCCACGAAGGCCACCGCCAGCAGCACCGCGAATACAGAGCCCAGCGCTGCCCCCAGCATGGCGACGGTGCCACCGGCCAGCGCCACCGCCAGGATCAGCCCGCGCCGGTCCATCCGGTCGGACAGCCAGCCGATGGGATACTGGAACACCAGCGCCCCGGCATAGAGCGTGCCGAGAAAGGCCGAAATGCGCCCCACCTCGAGCCCGGCCTCGGTGCCATAGACCGGCGCCATCCCGAACTGGGCGCCGAACACCCCGCCCAGCAGGAAGATCCCGACGCAGCCCAGCGGCGAGACGCGGAACAGCTGAGACAGGCTCATCGGCTTGGTCTGCTGGAAGGCGGGGGTGGGGCTGATCGACAGCAGGATCGGCGCGAACGAGATCGACACCAGCACCGAGGGGATGATGAACAGCACGTATCCCGAAGGGTCTCCCAGTGCCAGAAGCCCCTGGGCGGCCACCACCCCCGCCATCTGCACGATCATGTAGACCGAAAGCGCCTTGCCGCGGTTGTCGTTGCTCGCGGCGTTGTTGAGCCAGCTTTCGGCGGTGACATAGACCCCGGAGAAGCAAAAGCCGATGGTCACGCGCAGCAGCGCCCAGGCCACCGGATCCGTGATCACCGGAAACAGGATCAGCACCGCCGAGATGAGCGAACCGAGGGCCGCGAACACCCTCACGTGCCCAACCCGCCGGATCATCGCCGGGGCCATGCGCGAGCCGCCGAAGAAGCCGGCGAAATAAGCCGACATGACCACCGACATCTCGAAGGTGGAAAACCCCTCCAGCCCGCCGCGCACCCCCAGAAGAGAGCCCTGCAGCCCGTTGCCGACCATCAGCAGCAGCATGCCCAGAAACAGGGCCCAGGAAGTCTTGAGAACGTCGAACATGGCTGGCTCCGCACCGAATCCCGCCCCGCGGGATCACCCCCTCCATAGGGGATTCGCCGCCCGGCGAATGGCGCGGAAACGACCCTCCCTGTCGCGATCAATCCTCGGGCAGCAGCAGCGAGGCGTCCCCGTAGGAGAAGAAGCGGTAGCGCGCAGCGATGGCGTGGGCGTAGATATCGCGAATCCGGGCCGGGCCCATCAGCGCCGAGACCAGCATCATCAGCGTCGATTTCGGCAGGTGGAAATTGGTCATCAGCGCATCGCTCACCCTGAAGCGGTAGCCCGGAGTGATGAAGATGTCCGTCTCGCCCTCCCAGGGGCGCATCCGGCCCTCCTCGTCGGCGGCGCTCTCGATCAGGCGCAGCGCCGTGGTGCCCACGGGGATGATCCGCCCCCCGGCCGCGCGCGTGGCGTTGATCTCCTCGGCGGCGGCGGCGCTCACCTGCCCCCATTCGGCATGCATCCGGTGGCGGCTGATGTCCTCTACCTTGACCGGCAGGAAGGTGCCCGCCCCCACGTGCAGGGTGACATGGGTCATGCCCACCCCCATGGCGTGCAGCTCTTCAAGCAGGGGTTCGTCGAAATGCAGCGAGGCCGTGGGCGCGGCCACCGCCCCGGGACGGCGGGCCCAGACCGTCTGGTAATCCTCGCGGTCGCGCTCGTCGGCGGGACGGCGGGCGGCGATGTAGGGCGGCAGCGGCATCGCACCCGCCCTGGCCAGCTCGGCATCGAAATCCTCGCCCGACAGGTTGAAGGCCAGCACCGCCTCGCCGGCCTCCTTGCGCAGAAGCCGCGCCGAGAGACTGGGCGAAAAGCGCACCTCCTCGCCTTCCCGCAGCTTCTTCAGCGGCTTGACGAGGGCGCGCCAATGGCCCTCGGGCGCGGGCTGAAGCAAGGTGACCTCGATGCGCGCCTCGCTGGCCCCTGCCTCCCCCTCGCGCCGGCGCACCCCGCTCAGGCGGGCCGGGATCACCCGCGTGTCGTTGAGCACCAGCCGGTCTCCGGGGCGCAGGAAGCCGGGCAGGTCGCGCACATGCGCATCGGTGATGCTGCGCGGGCTGGCCACCAGCAGCCGCGAGGCGGAGCGCGGGCGCGCGGGGCGGGTGGCGATCAGCTCTTCGGGCAGGTCGAAATCGAAATCAGAAAGCTTCATTGGCCGCCTTCCCCGTTGCCCCCGCCGGCCCGCGGCGGCGGGGTGCGAAAGATTTCACGAAACATCCCCGGCGTCAGGATCGACAGCGGATTGACGGAAACCTTGGGGTTGTCCTTGGGCCCGCGCAGGCGGAAGCTGAAGCCGAACAGCCCCTCGCCGCGGCGCGAAAACACCTGCCCGACCGCGTTGAGGAAATAGACCGGCGAGATGACGCCCTGCATGTTCATCCGTGAATTCTCCATGTCATAGACCCCATCGAGGGTGATGCCCAGCGATGGCCCGACCGCGCTGAACCGCTGCAGGGTCAGGGCCTTCGAGGTCAGCTCGAAGCGCGCCTTCACGTCGGTGAAGGAGATTCCGGGCCCGCTGAGCTGATCCAGAAGGCCGACGATGGAAATGGCCGAGAGCAGCTCGGTGAGCGCCGGCGCGTCCCTGACCCGGGTGTTCGCGATCGACATCGTGCCGCGATAGACGCCATCGCGCCCGGTGGGGTTGAGCGTCATGTCGAAACTGCCGCCCAGCGCGGTATCGAACACCCCCGAATCGCGCAGCACCCCGCCGGCGTTGTCGCTGCGGATGCGCACCGCCGTGCCGCCCCGCTGCGGCTCGAGCTGGCCACTGATCGCGGTGCCGCCGTTGATGCGCGCCGTGAACGCGCCGGAAAGGCCGCGGCGGTTGGAAAACTCGCCCGACAACCCGGTCAGGGTGATGGCTTCGGTCACCACGACCCGCTCGGGCATCAGCGTGATCGGCGCATCGCTGCCCGCCCCGCCCTGCCCGGCACTGGCGAAATCCGTCTTGCGGATGTCGATCGTCCCGCCCTGCACAACCACGCCCGGATCGGCGCCCTCGCCGCGCCCGACCAGCGTCACCGGCGCATCCAGCCAGCCGCCCAGGCGCACCCGCTCGAAGCTGACCCGCTCCATCGCGCCGCCGGGGGCAAAGGTGACCCGCCCGCCGGTCGCCTTCAGGCCGGGGGCGCTGAATTCCAGACTTTCGATCTCGGGGTTGTCGCCCAGATGGCCCGCCACCTCCAGCCGGCCGGTGCGGTTTTTCGGCTTTGACCAGCCGATCGCATCGATGCGCAGGCCGACACGGTTGAGGTCCGAGAGCAGGGAAAACCGCGGCGCCTGGCCGGCGCCCGGCAGCTCCAGTCGGAACTGCCCGATCGCCGCGCCCTCCACCGAACCCTTCGGCAGGCCGATCCCGAACTCGTCCACGAAGCCCTGCGAAAGCTGCACCGTGCCGGTCACTTCGCTGGCGCTTCCCGCGCCGGGGCCCAGCGCCTTGCGCCATCGCATGTCGGCCGCGGCCAGGCCCAGGCGCACCGGGCCGAAGATCTCCACCTCCCGCGGGTTGGCCCGCAACTGCAGCCGCCGGGCCGACAGCACCCGCCCCGGCACCAGCTTTTGCGAACGGATATCCGTCAGCTCGCCGATGACATCGAAGCTCACGTCGGGCAGCAGGATCTTCTTCTTCAGGTCAAAGGCCACCTCGGCACGGAAGGCCGCACGCCCCTCGGCCACGTCCACGGGGATGTCGGTGTTGCGCAGGACGCGGAAGGGCCGCTCAT
>JALSGY010000493.1 GCA_026982515.1 Paracoccaceae bacterium | reverse complement strand
CAAGGAATATATCCGCCCTGGCCGGTTTGCGCGTCACATCCGCAATGCGCATCGAGGAGCCGGCCATGTCCACCTGCCCGCCCACGGGCGCGGTAACGACGCCCTTCTCCAGCGCCAGCGAGAAGGTCTTGCCATCGAGCGAAGCATAGCCTGCGGCGCCGGTCAGTTCCGGCAGGGTGCGGATGAAGCGCACCACCCCTTCCGAGAACCGGTAGCCCAGCATCATCCGCGGCTCCCGGCCCGGGCGCAGGCGTACCGCGCCGCGCACGTCGGAAAGCACCCCGGTGCGCAGATTGTCGAGCAGCCACCTGCGGGTGTTGGGCACCAGCAGCGCCGGCCACAGCGCGAACAACCGCCCGGTCGTGATGCGGTTGAGCTCCATGTCGGCGTTCAGTTCCCAGCCCTGCCGGGTGGCGGCAACGCGCCCGCGGGCCAGCATCTTCTCATCGCCCTCGGCCAGCATCAGCTGCCCCACCTCCACCGAGAACGGCGCCAGCCGCAGCCGGAAATCGGCAGCCCCGCGGGAGAATCGGATCGGCTCGTCGAACAGCTCTGCGGCGCGCAGTTCCAGCCCCTCGAGGGTGAACTGCCCCAGCAGCGCCGAGGGCCAGCCCTCGCGGTAGTCGCGCAGGTAGGCCTGCCCCCGCACCACCAGGCTGGCCGCATCGGTGTTCACCGAAACTTCCGTGAAGGTGATCCTGTCGGCCCCGGGGTCGTAGCTGAAATAGGCCTTGCCGCTGTCGAAACGCACCGGCGGGGTGGCCGCCGTGGGCTGCAGCGCCCCGGTGCCGATCTCCAGCGTGCCGTCGAGGCTGTCGAAATTGCCGCGGCTGTCGAAATCGGCCCGCAGCGCCCCCGAGATGGGTGCCTCCAGCACCCCGAGAAAGCTGAGTGCCGGGGTCTGCAGGGCGATGTCGGCAGCCGCGGCGTTGCTGAAGGAGATCCCCAGCGAGACGGCGGCATTGTCGCGACTGGTGGAAAGGCTCAGCGCCGTCTCGGCCAGTTCCTCGGTGCCGTTGAAGACGTCGAAATCGGCGGAAAGGTCCAGCCCCGTCTCGGTGCGCTTCACCCGCAGCGCCCCGTCGGTGATCTGCCACAGCCGGCCGGAGCGCGCATCCTCGACGGTGACCGTCAGATCCACCGCCTCGAAGGCGCCGATGCTGCCCAGGGGCGGGGCGTCCAGCGTGGTCTCCATCGCATCGACCACGTCGGCGAAGGTGCCGCTGGTGCGCGTGCCGCCGCCGAAGGAAAGGTCGAACGTGCCGTCACGCTTGCGCCGCAGGGTCATCTGGGCACCCGAAAGGCGCAGCAGGTCGGTGCGCAGCTCGCCCCGCAACAGCGCATCGAAGGAGACCCGTGCCCCCACCTCGTTGAGCCGCGCAATCTCCGAGCCGCGGCCGTCGAAGATGCCCAGATCAAGCAGCCGCAGCCCCGGCACGCCGTCTTCGTCGGCCTGCAGCACCAGCCGCCCCAGCGTCACCCGCCCCTCGGGCAGGCGCGTGTTGATCTGCTCTGCCACCATCTCCGAAAGCCACCGTGGCGCCTCGAAGGCGCGCCCCGACAGCACCGCCAGCGCCCCGCCCCCCATGAGCCCGGCCAGCAACAGGGCAAGCATCAGCGCCCAGCGGCCGAACCGGCGCCGGCGCCTGCGCGGAGAGGGGGGCCTTTCGCCCTGCCCGCTGACATGATCCGGGTGCAATTCGCTCACGTCGTCGCTCTTGCCCTTTATCTTTGCCCGTTAGGCCCTAAAACTGGAACGAGTTTCAACCAGATGTGGCCATTCCCATGATCGAAACCGGCAAATCCGCCCCCGATTTCACCCTGCCCCGCACCGGCGGCGGCACACAGACCCTTTCCGCGCTGCGCCCCAGAAAGGTGGTCCTGTACTTCTACCCCAGGGACAGCACCCCCGGCTGCACCACCGAAGCGCTGGACTTTACCGCCCTGGCCGATGAATTTGAAGCCGCCGGCGCCGTGGTGCTGGGGGTCTCGCGCGATCCGCTCTCCCGGCACGAGAAATTCCGCGACAAGCACGGGCTGAAGGTCATGCTCCTGTCCGACGAGGACGGCAGCGTTTGCGAGGCATATGGGGTGTGGAAGGAAAAAACCAATTATGGGCGCAAGTACATGGGAATCGTGCGTACCACCTTCCTGATCGACGGTGAGGGCAAGGTGGCGCGCATCTGGCCGAACGTCCGGGTAAAGGGCCATGCCGAAGAGGTGCTTGAGGCG
>JALSGY010000492.1 GCA_026982515.1 Paracoccaceae bacterium | reverse complement strand
GCTGACGGTGGCGCTTCATGCCGTCTTCGATGCCCCGCGCGACAAGATCATCTGGGATGTCAGCCACCAGAGCTATCCGCACAAGATTCTCACCGGCCGGCGCGAGCGGATGCTCACCCTGCGCCAGAGGGGGGGGCTGAGCGGCTTCACCAAGCGCTCGGAAAGCCCCTATGACCCGTTCGGCGCGGGGCATTCCTCGACCTCGATCTCGGCTGCGCTGGGCTTTGCGGTGGCACGAGACCTCGGCGGTGCGCCCGAAACCGGTATCGGCGATGCCGTCGCGGTGATCGGCGACGGGGCGATGAGTGCCGGCATGGCCTTCGAGGCCATGAACAATGCCGGCCATCTGAAGAAGCGCCTGATCGTCGTGCTCAACGACAACGAGATGTCGATCGCTCCGCCGGTGGGCGCGCTTTCCAGCTATCTTTCGCGCCTTTACGCCGGGGAACCCTTCCAGGAGCTGCGCGCCGCCGCCAAGGGGGCGGTGAGCCTTCTGCCCGAGCCCTTCCAGGAAGGTGCGCGCCGGGCCAAGGAGATGCTCAAGGGCATGACGGTGGGCGGGACGCTGTTCGAGGAGCTGGGATTCAACTATGTCGGCCCGATCGACGGGCATGACCTCGACCAGCTCCTGCCGCTCCTGCGCACCGTCAAGGCGCGCGCCAGCGGGCCGGTGCTGATCCATGCGCTGACCAGAAAGGGCAAGGGCTATGCCCCGGCCGAAACGGCATCGGACCGCGGCCACGGGGTAGGCAGGTTCGACGTGGTCACCGGCAAGCAGCGCAAGGCGCCTTCCAATGCCCCCAGCTACACCAGGGTGTTCGCCGACAGCCTGCTGCGCGAAGCCGCCGACGATGGGCGCATCGTGGCAGTCACCGCCGCCATGCCCGACGGCACCGGGCTGAAGCTCTTTGCGGAACGCTATCCCAGCCGCTGCTTTGACGTGGGCATCGCCGAACAGCACGCGGTGACGTTTTCCGCCGCGCTGGCCGCCGGCGGGCTGAAGCCCTTCTGTGCCATCTATTCCACCTTTTTGCAGCGTGGCTATGATCAGGTAGTGCATGACGTGGCGGTCCAGCGCCTGCCGGTGCGCTTTGCCATCGATCGCGCCGGGCTGGTAGGGGCCGACGGTGCCACCCACGCCGGCGCCTATGACATCGCCTTCCTGTCGAACCTGCCGGGCATGGTGGTGATGGCCGCCGCCGACGAGGCCGAACTGATGCACATGGTCGCCACGGCCGCTGCCCACGACGAAGGGCCCATCGCCTTCCGCTACCCGCGTGGCGAGGGTGTGGGCGTGGAGCTTCCCGCACGCGGCCAGCCGCTGGAGATCGGCAGGGGCCGGATTGTCCGCGAAGGTGGCAGGGTGGCGCTGCTGTCATTCGGAACGCGGCTCGAAGAGGTGACGAAAGCGGCTGAATCGCTCTCTGCCAAGGGCATTTCCCCCACCATTGCCGATGCCCGCTTTGCCAAGCCGCTGGACCGGGAGATGATCCTGGGGCTTGCCGCCGAGCACGAGGTGCTGATCACCGTCGAGGAGGGAGCCGTTGGGGGGTTCGGCTCTCACGTGGGACAGCTGCTGGCCGAGGAGGGGGTGTTCGACAGGGGGTTGAAATTCCGCTCCATGGTCCTGCCAGACATCTTCATCGACCAGGCCAGCATGGAAGAGATGTATCGCGTGGCGGGCCTTGATGCGGCACATGTGGAGGCGAAGGTGCTCGAGGTGCTGGGGGTCGCCAAGATCTCCGGCCGCCGGGCCTGAAGCCCGGGGCCGGCCGCGCGCCCTTCTCAGCCCGCCTCCAGCAACGCCTGCAGACCCGTCCGGTAATCGGGATATTTCAGGCGCACGCCGAGTTCCGTCTTGATCAGGTCGTTCCTGACGCGCTTGGATTCGGCATAGAAACTGCGGGCCATGGGCGTCATTTCGGCGCTTTCCCAGTCTTCGGCCGGGGGCACCGGCAGGCCGAGCAGACGGGCAGCATGGGCAATGACCTCTTCGGGCGGGGCCGGATCATCGTCGCATACATTGTAGACGGCCCCGGAGCGCGGGCGGGCAATCGAGGCGGCAAGGATCTGGGCAATGTCCTCGACATGGATGCGGGAGAATACCTGCCCGGGCTTGATGATCCGCCGGGCGGTGCCGGCGCGCACCTTGGCGAAGGGGCCGCGGCCCGGGCCGTAGATGCCGGCAAGGCGGAAGATCGCCAGATTCAGAGACTGTTTCAGAGCAAATTCGCGCCATTGTTCCTCGGCCAGCACCCGCAGCCGGCCGCGGCGCGTGGCCGGGTTGGGCGGCGTGTTCTCATCCACCCAGCCGCCCCGGTGGTCGCCGTAGACGGCCGTGGTCGAGAGATAGCCCACCCATTCGATATGGCCGGCATTGGCGGCGATCTGCCCGGCCAGGGCGCCCAGCACCGGGTCGCCGTCCTCGCCCGGAGCGGTGGAAATCAGCAGATGCGTGGCACGGGCCAGCGCCGGACCCATGTCGGCGCCGGGCCAGACAAGGGCCTCGGCCCCCTCGGCACGCAACTCGCCAAGGTTTTCGGCCTCGCGGGTGGTGCCGATGATCTGCCAGCCCCGCGGGGCCAGCAACCGGGCGAGCGCACGGGCCGTATAGCCGTGCCCGAAGGAAAGCAGGCAGCCTGTCATGGGGCCCGTGGTAACGGGCCCGGCGAAAATCGCAAGGCCCGGAATCGCGAAGTCGGCGGTAGACAACCCGGTGACGCCATATCAATCTGCGCCCGATCTGCAGCGGAGTGCGTTTCATGAACCGAAAGGAATTTCAGCTTGATCTCGAGGCCACGCTTTCCGAGGCCTTCTTCGGCCATGGATACGCCCATTACGGCTACTGGCCGCAGGGCATGCCCGAAGTGCCCTCGGCCCGCGCGCTGGGCGAGGCGCAGCAGGCCTATTTCGATCTTGTCGCCTCGACCATCCCCGAGGGAACGCAGACGATTCTCGACGTGGGATCGGGCACCGGGGCGAATGCGCTGGGGCTCACCCGGCTGGGCTACCGGCTGGAGTGCATCTGCCCGTCCGAACAGATGAACGCACTGGCCCGGCGCAAGCTGCCGCAGGAGGTGAAGGTGCATACCCTGACCTTCGAGGAATTCGAAACCGCCCGGCGCTACGATCTGGCGCTGTTTGCGGAAAGCTTCCACTACATCGACCTCCAGGCGGCGCTGGCGCAGCTGGAACGCTTCATCGACGGCCATGTGCTGATCTTCGACTATTTCCGGAAGGCGGGCCATGGCGAGGACGGCACCCGCGGCACGCACCGGGCCTTCGTCGAGGCGGTGGAGCGCCAAGGCGTGTTCACGATCGTCCGCGACGAGGACAAGACCGAGGCGATCGTGCCGACCTTCGCGGTGATCGACCACCTCAAGGCCGAGCACATCGCCCCCTTCATCAGCCGCACGCGCGCCGCCTTCGCGCAAAGCCACCCCTTGCGCAGCTGGCTGGTGAACCGGATCGCCGGGCGCTTCCTGGACAAGATGGCCCGCCCCGGCCGGCGTGGCATGTCGTTTCGGAAGGAACGCGAGTACCGGCTGATCCTGATGAAGCGGAACTGACCGCACGCCGGTGCGGAGGGTTGCGCTGCTGCACAAGTTGTGAACAATTGATCCATGGGAAACACAGCTTTGAAATCATGGGAAGAATGTGCCCCGCGGCTGGTTGCGGTGGCGGCAGGGCGTGCCGCTGCCGATCTGGTGATCCGCGGTGGCAAGGTTGTGAACGTGCACAGCCGCGAGGTGCTTGACGGCTGGCAGGTGGCGGTGGCCGAGGGGAGGTTTGCCTACGTGGGCCCCGATGCCTCCCATTGCATTGGCGAGAGCACCCGGGTGATCGAGGCCGAAGGACGCTATCTGATCCCGGGCCTGTGCGACGCTCACATGCATATCGAAAGCGGCATGCTCACCCCGGCGGAGTTTGCCCGCGCGGTGATCCCCCACGGCACCACCACCATGTTCACCGACCCGCACGAGATTGCCAACGTGCTGGGGCTGGAAGGCGTGCGGCTGATGCATGACGAGGCGCTCTTGCAGCCGGTCAACATCTTCACGCAGATGCCAAGCTGTGCACCCTCTGCGCCCGGGCTGGAGACGACCGGGCACGAGATCACGCCCGAGGATGTGGCCGAGGCCATGGCCTGGCCCGGGATCATCGGCCTGGGCGAGATGATGAACTTTCCCGGCGTGATCAACGGCGACGCGAAGATGCTGGCCGAGATCGCCGCGACCCAGAAGGCGGGAAAGACGGTGGGCGGCCATTATGCCAGCCCCGATCTGGGCCCTGCCTTCCATGCCTATGCTGCCGGCGGCCCGGCCGATGACCACGAAGGCACGCAGGAGGCCGATGCCATCGCCCGGGTGCGCCAGGGAATGCGGGCCATGCTGCGGCTGGGATCGGCCTGGCACGATGTGAAAAGCCAGATCACGGCAATAACGCAAAAGGGGCTGGACCCGCGCAACTTCATCCTGTGCACCGACGATTGCCACTCGGGCACACTGGTGCATGACGGGCACATGAACCGTGTGGTGCGCCATGCCATCGACTGCGGGGCCGATCCGCTGGTGGCCTTGCAGATGGCCACCCTCAACACCGCCACCCATTTCGGGCTGGAGCGCGAGCTGGGCTCGATCGCACCGGGTCGGCGGGCGGATGTGATTCTCACTTCCGATCTGCGCAGATTACCCATCGAACGGGTGATCGCCCGGGGGATAACGGTGGCCGAAAACGGCCGGATTGCCGTCGACTGCCCACATCTGGACTGGCCCGCTCATGCCCGCAACACCGTGCACCTGGGCAAGCGGCTGACCGCGGCCGACTTTGCGGTGAAGGCGCCGGAGGGGGCCAACTCGGTGAAGGTCAAGGTGATCGGGGTGGTGGAAAACCAGGCCCCGACAAGGGCGCTCAGTGCCGAACTGCCCGTAACAGAGACTGTTGTCGAGGGGGACGAATCACGCGACATCTGCCAGATCGCGCTGGTTGAGCGCCACCGCGGCACCGGCGGGGTGACCAACGGTTTCGTCTCGGGCTTCGGCTACAGGGGCCGCATGGCGATGGCCTCCACCGTGGCCCATGACAGCCATCACATGATCGTGGTCGGCACCTCGCGCGAGGACATGGCCCTGGCCGCCAACCGGCTGGGCGAGGTGGGCGGCGGGATCACCGTGTTCCGCGACGGGCGCGAGATTGCGCTGGTGGAGCTGCCCGTGGCCGGGCTGATGAGTCAGGAGCCCGCCGCAACGGTGGCCGCCAGGGCCGCGCGCATGGTCGAGGCCATGGCCGAATGCGGCTGCACGCTCAACAACGCCTACATGCAGCATTCCCTGCTGGCGCTCGTTGTCATCCCCGAACTGCGCATTTCCGACCTCGGGCTTGTCGATGTGACGAAATTCGAGATCACCGAACTTTTCGAGGAAAACACATGAATGCATCGGACCGGAAATCGCTGGTGAAAACCCCGAAACTCCCCGCATCAGAGACATTTCTTGACCCCGAGCAGGCCGTGAAGCGGCTGATCGAGCTGTATGATGCCGCGGTGGATTTCCTGCGCGCCCGGTTTTCCGAAACCGTGGGCGGGCCGCGGCCGTCCTCCCGTTTCCGGGCCTTCTACCCCGAAATCCGCATCACCACCACCAGCTTCGGCAAGACGGATACCCGGCTGAGCTTCGGCCATGTGGCCGAACCCGGCACCTATGCCACCACCGTCACCCGGCCCGATCTGTTTGCCAATTACCTGGTGCAGCAGATCGGCCTGATCGTGAGCAACCACGGCGTGCCGGTGAGCATCGGCGTGTCCGACACCCCCATTCCCATCCATTTCGCCGTGGCCGGAGACCGCAACGTGACCGTGCCGCAGGAAGGGGCGATGGAGTTTCCGCTGCGCGATGTCTTCGACGTGCCGGACCTGGCCACCACCCATGACAACATCGTCAACGGTCAGGCCGGGCCGGGGAAGGACGGCACGCGCCCGCTGGCCCCCTTCACGGCGCAGCGGATCGACTACTCCCTGGCGCGGCTGTCCCATTACACCGCTACCGATCCCGAGCATTTCCAGAACCACGTCCTGTTCACCAACTACCAGTTCTATGTCGAGGAGTTCGAGACCTTCGCCCGTGCCGCACTCGGCGATACCGCCAGCGGCTACTCTGCGCTGGTAGGCCCCGGAAACACCACCATCACCACCCCCGACGGCGATCTGTGCCCGCCGGCCAAGCTGCCGCAGATGCCCACCTATCACCTCAAGCGGCCCGATGGCGCCGGGATCACGCTGGTCAACATCGGGGTCGGGCCGTCGAACGCGAAAACCGCCACCGACCACATCGCCGTGCTGCGCCCGCACGCGTGGCTGATGGTCGGCCACTGCGCGGGGCTGCGCAACAGCCAGCGGCTGGGCGATTTCGTGCTGGCCCATGCCTATCTGCGCGAAGATCACGTGCTTGACGACGATCTGCCGGTCTGGGTGCCGATCCCGGCCCTGGCCGAGATCCAGATCGCGCTTGAAGAAGCGGTCGAGGAGGTGACCAGGCTGAAGGGCTACGAGCTCAAGCGGATCATGCGCACCGGCACCGTCGCCACCATCGACAACCGCAACTGGGAGTTGCGCGACCAGTCCGGCCCGGTGCAGCGGCTTTCGCAGTCGCGCGCCATCGCGCTGGACATGGAAAGCGCCACCATCGCCGCCAACGGATTTCGGTTCCGGGTGCCTTATGGCACGTTGCTGTGCGTCTCCGACAAGCCGCTGCATGGCGAGCTGAAACTGCCCGGCATGGCCTCGGAGTTCTACAAGTCGCAGGTGTCGAACCACCTGCAGATCGGCATCCGGGCGATGGAGAAGCTGCGCGAAATGCCGCTGGAGCGCATCCACTCGCGCAAGCTGCGCAGCTTCGAGGAGACGGCATTTCTGTGACGTTGGGGCGCATTATCCGCAAAATCCGCCTTTTTCCGCGGTTTTTCCCCACTAGTCGTTGTGTTGGCCCCCAATATTCCGCTAGATTCCGCTCACAAACCCCAACTTCGGGGACGAACGAGGAGACCATACATGGCAAAACCGCTGACCAAGACCCAGCTCGTCGCCGCCCTGGCCGAGGAAATGGGCACCGACAAGAAGTCTGCCTCCGCCGCGCTGGAGGCGATCACCACCGTCATCACCCGCGAGGTTTCGAACGGCGGTGCGGTGACCCTGCCGGGCGTGGGCAAGATCTACTGCCGCGAGCGCCCCGAGCGCATGGTCCGCAACCCGGCCACCGGCGAGCAGATCCACAAGGAGGCCGACAAGGTGGTGAAGATGACCATCGCCAAGGCGCTCAAGGACAGCGTCAACGGCTGATCCTGTACGTCCTGGGAATTTCGGAAAGGGTCGCCGCCGGGCGGCCCTTTTTTCTGGAGTGAAGATGGACCTGCGCGCAATCCTCATGGGGCTTGGCTTTGCCCTGATGTGGTCGTCAGCGTTCAGCTCGGCGCGGATCATCGTGGCCGACGCCCCACCAATCACTGCACTGGCGATCCGTTTCCTGATTTCCGGCCTGCTGGCGGTGCTGATCGCCGTCCGCATGGGCCAGAGCTGGCGCCTGACCCCGGCCCAGTGGCGCGCCACGGCGATCTTCGGCTTCTGCCAGAATGCGCTCTATCTGGGGCTCAACTTCGTGGCCATGCAGACGGTGGAGGCCTCTCTGGCCGCGATCATCGCCTCCAGCCTGCCGCTTCTCGTGGCGCTGGCAAGCTGGCTGGCACTGGGAGAGCGTATCGGCACCCTGGGGCTGGCCGGGCTGGTGGCGGGGATGGCGGGGGTGGCGCTGATCATGGGAACGCGGCTGACCGGCGGGGCCGACATCCAGGGCGTGACCCTGGCCGCGGCCGGGGCGGTGGCGCTGACCTTCGCCACGCTGGCGGTGCGCGGCGCCACCTCGGGAGGCAACCTGCTGATGATCGTGGGATTGCAGATGCTGGTGGGGGCGCTGGCGCTGGGCCTCTGGGCGCTGGCCTTCGAAAGCTGGCAGGTAAGGTGGAGCTGGCAACTGATCGCCGCCTTCACCTATACAACGCTGGTGCCGGGGCTTCTGGCCACCTGGGTGTGGTTCGCGCTGGTAGGCCGCATCGGCGCGGTCCGGGCCGCCACCTTCCACTTCCTCAACCCGTTTCTCGGCGTGGCAATTGCCGCGCTGGTGCTGGGCGAGGCGCTGCGCCCGCTTGATCTGATCGGCGCGGTGGTGATTGCCGGCGGGATCCTGGCGGTGCAGCTTTCGCGCCGGCCCGGCTGAGCCCTCAGCCGATCCGACCGCGCGGCCCCTCACCCACCTGGGCGCGGTGCAGCAGCAGATGATCGAGGATCACGCAGGCCGCCATGGCTTCTCCCACAGGCACGGCACGGATGCCGACACAGGGATCATGCCGGCCCTTCGTCACGATTTCGGTGTTTTTGCCCGATTTAGTGACTGTCTTGCGCGGCGTGAGAATGGAAGACGTCGGCTTGACCGCGAAGCGCACCACGATGTCCTGCCCGGTCGAGATGCCGCCCAGG
>JALSGY010000491.1 GCA_026982515.1 Paracoccaceae bacterium | reverse complement strand
CCGCTGTGCTTTACCGCGGGGACGAACCGGCACAGCCTGGGGCTGGACGGATCCGAGATCTTCGACATCGCCTTCGATACGGGACTGACATCGGCACGGATGACCATTCACCGCAAGGGCGGCCGGCGGGAAACCGTGCCGCTTGTGCTGCGCCTCGACAACGAGGCCGAGCGCGAGACGTTCCGCCACGGCGGGCTTCTGGCGCGCATGTTCCGGCAAATTGCCGGGGAGGGGGGCTGATGGAACGGCGGCTGATCCCGGCGGTTTACGCGCGCGGCGGCACCTCGAAGGCGGTGATCTTCAAGGCTGCCGACCTGCCCCGAGACCGTGCGCTGTGGGATGGCATCTTCCTGCACGTCCTCGGCAGCCCCGACCCCTACGGCCGGCAGCTGAACGGCCTCGGCGGCGGGTTGTCGTCGCTTTCCAAGGTGGTGGTGGTGGCCCCGTCACAGCGGGCGGATGCGGATGTCGATTACACCTTCGTGCAGGTCGCGGTGCGCGAGGCGGTGGCCGATCATGGTGCCATGTGCGGGAACATGTCGGCCGCGGTGGGCCCCTTCGCGGTGGACGAGGGGCTGGTGCGGGCCGGCGAGGGCCAGGCGGTCGTGCGGGTGCACAACACCAACACCGGCAAGCTCTTTCACGCCGCCTTTCCTGTCCGGGGCGGGCGTGCGGTGGAGGAGGGCGATTTCACCATCCCCGGAGTGGCCGGCAGCGGCGCGATGATCCGGCTGGAGTATCTCTCGCCCGGCGGGGCGGTGACGGGCCGGCTGCTGCCCACGACCCGCCCCGCGGAGCGGCTGAGCGTCGAGGGGCTGGGCGAGGTGACGGCCTCGCTGGTGGATACCTCCAACCCCGTGGTCTTCGTGCGCGCCGCCGATCTGGGCCGCACCGCCACCGAAAGCCCCGAGGAACTGGACGCCGACGCCGCCCTGATGGCGCGGCTGGAGCGGATCCGCCGCGCGGCCTCGGTGGCGATGGGCCTGTCGCGGACGCAGGCAGAGGCGGGCCTGTCGAACCCCAAGGTGGCGATGATCGGGCCGCCCGCCCCGTTCACGGCGCTGGACGGGCGGCGTTACGGCGCGGGCGATTACCACGTGGCGGCTCGCATCGTCTCCATGGGCAACATCCATCGCGCCGCGCCCCTGACCGGGGCCATGTGCCTGGCGGTGGCGGCGCAGATCCCCGGCACCCTGGCCGCGCCCCTTGCCCCGCCCGAAGGCCCGCTGCTGATCGGCACCCCCTCGGGGGTGCTGCCGGTGGAGGCCGAGGTGCGGGTGTCGGGCGGGCGGGCCGAGGCCCTCTCGGCAACCACCTTCCGCACCCAGCGCCGGCTCATGGAGGGGGCGGTGCCGGTGCCCGCGGCCCTGCTGGGCGGGTAGCTACTGCTCGATCGAGCTGACCCAGGAACGCAGGAAGGTTTCGCGCCTCATGCGGTCGAGGAAGACCAGCAGGCCGGGGCCGAGACGGATCGGGCGGAAGGCGTTGTTGCGGTCGAAGACGGAAGGGTCCACCGGCGGCAGCCCCGTCTTGCGGGTCAGCTCGGGGCGGGTGCCGAGAGAGAGCAGGAAATCGATCATCTTCCCTGCGGCCTCGATGTTGCGGGCCGTGTTCGGGATCAGCGCGGTACGCAGCATGACGTTGAGGTAATCGCCGGGCTCGACGATCAGGATGTTCTCGTTTTCATGCAGCTGGGCCTCAGCGTAGCTGCCCAGCACGTTGTAGGCCAGCGCCAGCCGGCCCGAAGAGACATCGGAGATCATGTCGCTTGAACAGCAGTAGAGCCGGGCGCCCAGCCGGCCCATGATCTCGGTCAGGCGCCAGTAGGATTCGGTGTTGCGGCTGTCCTGGGTGGCAAACAGGTAGCCCAGCCCCGAGCGGCGCACGTCATAGGTGCCGATGCGCCCGTAGAAGCGCTCGGGGTTGTCGCGCAGCAGGCGGATCAGCTCTTCGCGGGTGGTGGGCACGGGCAGATCCGCAAAGGCGCTTTTGGAGAGCACCAGCACCGCCGGCTCCTGGGTGAAGGCGAAGACCTGATTGCGCCAGCGCGCCCAGGCGGGCAGGCGGGCGGTGGCTTCGGAACTGTAGTTCCTGACCAGCCCGTCATTGGCCAGCTTGGTCTGCAGGTCCATGGCCGAGCTGATGGCGAGGTCGAACTGCGCGCCTTCCTCGTAGAGCGCCTTCATCAGCTCGCGGCTGGAGGCGGTGACATAGGTGACGGCAACCTCCGGGTTCTCGGCCTGGAAGGCGAGGATGATGGGGGTGAACACGGCGGTGTCGGCGGTGGAGATCACCCGCAGCTCGCTGCCCGGCCGGGCGGCGGGAAAGCGGCGTTCCTCCTCGGTCTCGAAAGCGTGGGCGGCTCCGGCGAGGGTGGCCGCGATCGCCATCAGGGCCGTGGCAAGACAAGCGAGACGCATGCGCCCTTTCCTCCCTTGTTACGGGCCAGTTCCAGCCGCCCGCCATGGGCGCGGGCG
This sequence comes from Paracoccaceae bacterium, assembly GCA_026982515.1. Classification (GTDB taxonomy): domain Bacteria; phylum Pseudomonadota; class Alphaproteobacteria; order Rhodobacterales; family Rhodobacteraceae; genus S012-89. The sequence goes on along the minus strand of JALSGY010000491.1, from coordinate 6,071 downwards.
ACCTCGTCGGCGATGGTCAGCCCCAGGCCCGAGCCGACGATATCCTCCACGTTGGTGCCGCGCGAGAAGCGGCGGGTCATCCGGCGCAGATCGCCGGTGCCGAAGCCGCGGCCCTCGTCGCAGACACCGATCACGTAATCGCCGCCGCATATGTGCAGTGCGATGCGCACCAGGCTGTCGGGGGGCGAATACTTGATGGCGTTGTCCACGATGTTGCGCAGGGCGTTTTCCAGCAGGATCGGATCGCCCTCGAACAGCGCCGGTGCGTCGGGCAGTTCCAGCTCCAGTCCGATGTCCTTGAGCTCTGCCGTGGGCTCCAGCCGGTTGCGGGTGTCGCAGGCCAGTTCGCCCAGGTCGAGCTGCTCGGTTTCGAGGTGGTCGGTGCGGAAGGTGACCATCGCATGGTCCAGCAGCTGCCCCGCCGAGCGCGAGCTTTCGTCGATGGCGAGGATCATCTCCTTCAGCGCGGCGCGGTTCTCCGGGCGCTCGACGCGGCGATAGGCGATCTCGGCCTGGGTGCGCAGGGTGGCCAGCGGGGTGCGCACGCGGTGTGCGGCCTCGGCGATGAAATCCTCCGATCGCGCCAGCGAGGCGCGCAGGCGCTCCATGAAATTGTTGAGCGCGGCAACCAGCGGCACCAGTTCGGCCGGGGTTTCGGCGCGCAGGGGGCGCAGATCCTTCGGGCCGCGGCGCGTGACCGACAGCGCCAGCCGTTCCAGCGGCCTGAGCGCACTGTGCGCCGCCCACAGGCTGAGCGAGACCGCCACCGCGAAGAAGGCCAGCCCGACCGCGGCCGCTATGGTGGACGTCCGGGCCCGGATGGCGCCGAGAAACAGCCTGGTCTGGGCCACCGAGATCACCGCCTCGACCGGGCGTTCGCCGATGCTGACATTGCGGCTGAGCGTGACCGACCGCACCGGCTCGCCACGGTAGTCGAAGGTGGCGAAGACCGGCTCGCCGGTGGCCTCGGGCAGGGCGGGCAGCGGCAGATCGTCATAGCCGGTGAGGGTCCGCCCGGCAATCGCGACGCGGTAGAACACCCTGTCCTCGCTGACCGAGCCGAGCATGGACAGGGCCGAGTAGGGCAGTTCCAGCTGCACCTGGCCCTTCTCCGAGCGCAGCGCATCCGCGATCGAGGTGGCGGAGGCGGCGAGGATCTGGTCCTGGGTCTGGCCGGCGGCCTGTTCGGCCACCCCGCGCACGATCAGGAAGAAGGCCACCGACAGCAGCACCGCGATGGCCGCCAGCTGCAGGGTGAGACGGCGGCGGATCGAGCCGGAGGCGGCGACCGTGCTCATTTCTCGCCCACCAGCCGGTAGCCCAGCCCGCGCACCGTCTCGATGCGCACGCCGCTGCCCTCCAGCTTCTTGCGCAGCCGGCCCACGTAGACCTCGATGGCGTTTTCCGAGACCTCCTCGGAGAAGGAAAACAGCCGGTCCATCAGGTGGGGCTTGGAAAAGATCCGCCCCGGCGCGGCGAAGAACACCTCGCATAGCCGCAGCTCGCGGTTGCGCAGCCTTTCGCGGCGCCGGCCGATGGTCAGCGTGCCGGCGAGCGAATCGAGCACCACGCCGCGGTAGCTCTTTTCGTTGCGCGCCGCCCCGCCCTGGCGGCGCAGAACCGCCCGGCAGCGCGCCTCCAGCTCCGAGAAATCGAACGGCTTGGTGATGTAGTCGTCGGCCCCGAGATCGAGCATCCCCACCCTGTCGGAGACCTCCGAGCGCGCCGTGAGCACGATGACCGGGGTGGTGCCTTCCTTCCGCCGCTGTTCCTCGAGAAAGCCGCGCCCGTCGCCGTCGGGCAGCATGATGTCGAGCAATATCAGGTCGTAGGAGGTGCCAGCGATGCAGTCACGGGCGGTTTCCAGATCGGGGGCGTGGTCGATGGCGTGGCCGTCCAGCGTCAGGCGGGTGACGATGGCCCTGGCCAGTCGTTCGTTGTCTTCGACGAGCAGATACCGCATGACCCCTCCGCGATCTTCCGGCGTGACAGGTATGTGTCAGGTTCGGATGCCTTCCTCTGAGCATGGGCGGCACGGTTCCGTCATGTCAATTGGGAGGAAATCATGAAAGCACGTCTTTTCAAGGCGCTTGCCACCGGCGTGGTCCTGGGCCTCGCCACGGCGAGCGGCGCATCCGCTGCGACCGAGTGCATCGCGCCGGCCAACCCCGGCGGCGGCTGGGATTTCACCTGCCGGCAGATCGGCAAGATCCTGTTCGAGATCGGCCAGGTCGACGAGCCGGTCCAGGTGACCAACATGGCCGGCGGCGGCGGCGGGCTGGCCTTCTCTTACGTGGTGAACGAGCGCAACGACGACGAGAACCTGATCGTCGCCGCCTCGCAGGCCACTGCGACCCGCCTGGCGCAGAACGCCTATGGCGGCATGACCTCTGACCAGGTGCGCTTCGTGGGCGCGATCGGGGCCGATCCGGGCGTTCTGGTGGTGGCCGCGGATTCACCGCTGAAGTCGCTCAAGGACATGGTCGAGGCGGTCAAGGCCGACCCGGGCTCCATCACTTTCGCCGGCGGGTCGGCGGCGGGCGGCTTCGATCACCTGAAGGTGCTGCAGGTGCTCAAGGCCGGCGGTTTCGACGACATCCGTTCGGTCAAGTACATCGGGCTTGACGGCGGGGCCGACGCGATCACCCAGACCATCGGCGGCTTCACCCAGGTGATGACCGGCGACATGTCCGAGATCGTGGGCTTCCTGAAGTCCGGCGATGTGCGCGCCCTTGCGGTGCTGACCGAGGAAAGGGTGCCCGGCTTCGAGCAGATCCCGACCGCCCGCGAGCAGGGCTATGACGTGGTCGCCGTCAACTGGCGCGGCCTCTACGTGCCCAAGGGCATCTCCGACGAGGCCTTCCAGAAATGGGCCGACCGTCTGGCCAATGTCGCGGCCAGCGAGCAGTGGAAGGAAGCGATGGCCGCCAACGGCCTGGCCCCCTTCACCAAGGTGGGCGGCGACTTCCAGGAATGGGTCGACGGCGTGATAGCCGCGACCGAGGAGCTGAGCCGCGAGATAGGGGTCATCCAGTAATGCGGACGGACCGGATCTTTGGCCTGGCCGTGGTTCTGGGGGCGCTGGCGTATATCGCCAGCGCCTTCCAGCTGCAGACCAGCTTCCTTTCCGACCCGGTCGGCTCCAGGACCTTCCCGATCATCGTCGGCAGCGTTGCTGCAGTTTGCGGCCTGGTCATGGTGGTGAGCCCCGACCCCGAACCCGACTGGCCGCATGGGCGCACCTGGGCAAGGCTGGGCATCGCGGTGCTGGTGCTGGTGGGCTATGCCTATGCGCTGCGTCCGTGGGGCTTTGTGCTGCCCACGGCACTGGCGGCGGGGATCATCAGCTATCAGATCAACCCCCGCCCGATGGCTGCGGCGCTGACCGGCATCGGCCTGTCGGTGGGGCTCTATCTGCTTTTCAAATATGCGCTGGGGCTCGGGCTCATGGCGCTGCCAAGGGACTTTCCGGGGTAGGGCATGGAAATATTTGCGAATCTGGCGCTGGGCTTCAGCGTCGCGCTGACACCGTTCACCCTCTTTCTGGCGGTTGTCGGCTGTTTTCTGGGCACCATCATCGGCGCCATGCCGGGGCTGGGCCCGTCGAACGGGGTGGCGATCCTTATTCCGCTGGCCTTCACGCTGGGGCTCGATGCCACCGCAGCGCTGGTGCTGATGACCAGCGTCTATTACGGGGCGATGTACGGCGGGCGGATCTCTTCGATTCTGCTGAACATCCCCGGAGACGAGCCGGCGCTGATGACCACCCTCGACGGTTACCCGATGGCCAGGCAGGGGCGGGCAGGCGACGCGCTGGTGATCTCGGGCGTGGCCTCCTTCTTCGGGGCCTTCATGGCCACCATCGGGCTGATGCTCCTGGCCCCCATGCTGGCGCGGGTGGCCTACCTGTTCGGCCCGGCGGAATATTTCGCGCTTTACCTGCTGGCCTTCTGCACCCTGGGCGGGATTGCCTCGAACAACCAGGCCAAGGCCGCGCTGGCGGCGGCCATCGGGCTGGGCATCTCGATGATCGGCCTTGACAATACCACCGGCATGCCGCGGTTCACCGGCGGCAATCTGCACCTGATGGACGGGGTGGATTTCCTGGTGGCGATCGTCGGGTTGTTCGCCGTCTCCGAGGTGTTCTTCTTCATCGAAAGCCACGGGCGGGGCTCGGCCATCGGGGTGAAGCTGGCCCGGATCACCATCCCGGTGAAGGATATCGTCAACTCCGGCTGGACGATGGTGCGCGCCACGCTGATCGGCTTCTTCGCCGGGGTGCTGCCCGGGGCCGGGGCATCGCTGGGGTCTTTCCTGGCCTATACCGGCGAGAAGGCGGTTGCGAAGGACCGCGACAGTTTCGGCAAGGGCAACCCGCGCGGGGTGGCTGCCCCCGAGGCGGGCAACAATGCCGCCGCCGGCGGGGCGCTGGTACCGATGCTGACGCTGGGGGTGCCGGGCTCGGGAACCACCGCGGTGCTGCTGGCGCTGCTGATGACGCTGAACATCACCCCCGGCCCCACCCTGTTCGCCGACCGTCCCGAGGTTGTCTGGGGGCTGATCGCCTCGCTGCTGATCGCCAATATCGTGCTGCTGGTGATGAACGTGCCGCTGGTCAAGCTGTTCGTGCGCATCCTCACGGTTCCCGGCTGGGTGCTGCTGCCGATGGTCACGATGATTTCGTTTGTGGGGATCTACTCGCTTTCGGGCAGCTATTTCGACCTGTTGCTGATGGTGGCCTTCGGGGTGATGGGCTATTTCTTCCGCAAGATGGACATCCCCACCGTGCCGATCATCCTCGGCATCCTGCTGGGCAACAACATGGAGGACAGCCTGCGCCGGGCCATGGTGATCTCGGGGGGCGACTGGACCTTCCTGTTCTCATCGGGAATCGCCATCGGGCTGTGGGTGGCTGCGATCGCGGGTTTCGTGGCACCGATGTTCCTGCGCGGACTGTTGAGGAAGCCTCAGGCGATCACCGACTGAGCCGGCCGCAGAACCTGGCCTAGAGCCGGTGCAGCCCGGTGCGAATCAGTTCGGCCAGGATTTCCGGGTTGTCGGGCCTGTCCGTACTGGCCAGGCCCCTGTCGGCCTCTTCGGGGGTCAGCCCCGTGCCGCGGCGGCTTTGCAGCAGGGCGCGGACGTAGGAGCGGGAAAATTCCGGGTGGCCCTGCACGGTGAGCGCGAAGCCGGGGTACCAGATGACTGCGTTCTCGCAGAAGTCCGAGCGCGCGATGCGCCGCGCGCCCGCGGGCATTTCCTCCACCTGATCCTGGTGGTAGGCCTGCAGCGAGATGCGCCCGGCCGCGGGGCCGAGCTCCCGGGGCCAGTTGCAGGGTTCATAGTCATGCACCCCCAGCCCCCAGCCCTTGTCCGATTTCGCCACCCGACCGCCCAGAGCCTGGGCGATGATCTGGTGGCCGAAGCAGATCCCGATCATCCGCCTGCCGGCTTCGCGGCTGGCGCGGATGAAGGCTTCCAGCGGGGGGATCCAGGGGTGGTCTTCGTAGACGGCGAAACGCGAACCGGTGATCACCCACAGATCGCATTCTTCCGGGCTGCGCGGGAATGCGTTGTCAAGCACGGCATGGCTGCGGAAATCGGCCTCCAGCGGGGCCAGCCACCGTGCCACCATGGCCGGGTAGTCGCCGTGCTCCGCGGCCAGCGCCTCGGGGGGGCGGCCGGTTTCCAGAATGCCGATGGTCAGCTTCTTCGCGGTCATTTCAAAGTCCTCGGTCCTGAAGGCCGTACCAGGCATAGGCGGCGGGCAGAAGGATGCGCCGCCAGCGGCCGAAGGGAAAGCGGCGGGGCGGTTCTTGCATCAATGCGGGGAAGGGGCGAGCGCTTTTTCGCCCGGTGGCCAGATCGGCCAGCAGCGCGCCGCAATGGGTACCCATGGCCACCCCGTTGCCGTGATAGGCGAAGGCGGCCCAGGCATCGGGCCAGTCGCCGATGGGGCCGACATATGGCGTGAGCTCGGGGCGCAGGCAGATCAGCCCGGCCCAGAAATGCGGTGTCTCGACATCGGCCCAGGCGGGAAACAGGCGCGCGAAGTCGGACTCCAGGCGGCG
>JALSGY010000490.1 GCA_026982515.1 Paracoccaceae bacterium | reverse complement strand
CTCGCCCGTCCGGCCCAGCCTGATCTGACCCTTCACCCATTCCATCTGCGCGGGGTCCGAGAAGGTGGCCTCGGTGAGCGGCGTGCGGATGAAGGTCGGGCAGATGGTGTTCACCCGGATGCCATGGGGGCCGTAATCGATGGCCATGGCCCGGGTGAACCCCTCCACCGCGTGTTTCGTCGCGCAGTAGAGTGCCCGTTCCGGGCCACCCACATGCCCCATCTGGCTGGAGATGTTGATCAGGCTGCCGGGGCGGCCGGCCTCGATCAGCCCGCGGGCCACCGCCGCGGTCAGGAAATAGGCGCCGCGGAAATTGACCCCCGACACGGCGTCGAAATCTTCCGGCGAGGTATCATGGGCGAAACCGTGGCGCGCCAGCCCGGCGCTGTTGACCAGGATGTCGAAGGGGCCGTTTTCGGCCACCGCCGCCTGCATCCGCCCCACCTGCGAGACGTCGAGCCCCAGAACCCTGCAGCGATGGCCGGCCCGGGCCATCTTTCCGGCCAGGGCGTGCAGCCGCTCTTTGTCGCGGGCCGCCACGAATACCTCTGCGCCCGCCTCGGCCAGGGCCGCCGCACAGCCCTCGCCGATCCCCGAAGAGGCGCCGACCACCAGCGCACGCCTGCCGTCGAGGCGGAAGGACGGAAGGCTGGGCAGCTCCCTCACGGGTTACAGCGCATCTCTTGGGGTCTTCCCCGCGAAGAATGCATCAAGATTGTCCAGCGCACGAAAGCCCATGGCATCGCGCGTGGCGGTGGTGGCGCTGCCGATATGGGGCAGCATGAAGATGTTTTCATGCGCCGCGAAAGCGGGGTTGCCGCCCGGTTCGGTGACGAAACAGTCCAGCCCCGCAGCCGCAAGCCGGCCCGAATCGATCGCCGCCAGCAGCGCCTCTTCGTCAACCAGTGCCCCGCGCGCGGTGTTCACGAAGACCGCCCCCTCGGGCAGCTGCGCGAATCGGGCGGCATTCATCATGCCGGTGGTTTCGGGGGTGGCCGGGCAGTGCAGCGACAGGAAGTCGGAGACGGGCAGCAGGCTGTCGAGGCTGTCGTGGAAGGTGGCGCCCTGTTCCTGTTCGGGGGGCAGGCGGCGGCGGTTGTGGTAATGGATCTCCATCCCGAAGCCGCGGGCCCGCGCCGCCATCGCCCGTCCTACCCGGCCCATGCCGATGATTCCCAGGCGCGCCCCGCTCACCTGCTTGCCCACCATGAAGGAGGGGCTCCAGAAATCCCACGCCCCGGTACGCACCAGCCGGTCGCCCTCCACCGCGCGTCGGGCCGCCCCCAGCATCAGGAGCATGGCAATCTCGGCGGTGGCGTCGGAAAGCACGTCGGGGGTGTTGGTCACCACGATGCCGCGCGCCTTCAGTGCCGCGAGATCGCAATGATCGACCCCGACCGAATGGTTGGCGATGATCTTCACCCGCTCGTCGAGCCGGGCCACCACATCGGCGCTGAAAATCTCCGAGTGGCAGGGCAGGATCGCATCCACCCTGCGGCTCATCTCGACGATCTCCTCGGGGCCGCGGGGGCGGTCATCGGTGTCGAGGATCACCTCGTAGTCGCGCGCCGCCCTCTCCAGCGTGGCATCGGACAGGCGCCGGGTGATCCACAGGACGGGCCTGTCAGTCATCTCCGTCCTTCTTGCGTATGCATTCGTCCCAGTAGTCATAGGCTGCCATGGAAAGGACGAGGATCGAGATGACCCAGAACGGGAAACCGCCCCAGAAGCCGGCAAAACCCGATGAGATGCTCTGCGCCAGCCCCAGGATGAAAGCGAACAGCAGGCTCGTTCCGATGAAGCCCACGATGATTCTGGATGTCCGTCCCAGCATGTCGTTATTCCCCTTCCGCATCCTCTGCATTGTCAAGGTTTTCGAGATATTTCAGCATCCATCCCGCCGTTCTCAGCAGGCGGTCGTCTTCTTCCGCGGCCCCGATCAGCTGCACCCCGACGGGAAGGCCCCGGCCGCCGACCAGGAGCGGCACGTTCAGGGTGGGCAGCCCCCCCACCGTCCAGGCCGAGCAGAAGATCGGATCTCCGGTGCCCTCCTCGAACAGCGGCGCCTCGCCGGCCGCGCTGGGCGCGATGATGGCATCGTAGTCCCTGAAGAAGAGCTTGTAAAAGTCTTCCGCCGAATGCATGACGGCGATCGCATCCTCGTATTCGGCCCGGGTGATCGCGCGGCCCCGCTCCACCGCCGCCATGATGGCATCGCTGAGCATCTCCCTGCCGTCGGTCAGCGCCTGGTTGAGGTGCTGCACGAGCTCATACTCGTGTATGGTGCGCTGCACGTCCACCAGGGCGGCCAGGTTGGGCGAGGCTGGCAGCCTCTCCACATGTTCGCCCAGAGCTTCGAGGAGTTCCTCGTATCCCTCGCGCGCATCGGGCGAGAGGCGGTCATGGAAGGGCAGGTCGAGCCAGATGAAATCCGGCTCCACCGGGGCCTCGGCGCGGGCCCCTTCAAGCATCGCCGGACGTGGCCGGGGATAGCTGAGCGGATCGCTCGGGTCATAGCCGGCGAGGACATCGGCCAGCAGGGCGGCATCCTCGAGGGTGCGGGCGAAGACGCCGATCTGGTCGAGGGTGAGGGAGGTGCGCAGCACGCCGCGGCGCGAAATCACGCCGCGGGTTGGCTTGAAGCCCCACACCCCGCAGAACGAGGCCGGGCGGATCACCGAGCCGTTGGTCTGGGTGCCGACGGCCAGGGGCACGTGGCAGGCCGCCACAGCCGCGGCCGAGCCGGAGGAAGAGCCCCCCGGCGTATGGGCCGGATCATGCGGGTTGCGCGTTTGCGAGGGGTTCATGAAGGCCAGTTCGGTGGTGACCGTCTTGCCCATGATCACCGCCCCCGCCTCGCGCAGCCTCTCGACGAGGGCCGCATCGTCCTTGGTGTGGCGCCCCGCGAAGATCGGGGTGCCGCGCTCGGTCGGATAATCGCGGGTGTCGATGATGTCCTTCAGACCTACCGGAATGCCGTGGAGCGGCCCCACCGGGCGGCCGCTGCGCCGGATCTCGTCCAGCTCGGCGGCCTGGGCCAGGGCGTGCTCGGGGTCGAGATGCGCCCAGGCCTTGATCTGCCCGTCCGTCTCCTCGATCCGGTTCAGGCAGGCCTGAACCAGATCGACCGAGCTCAGCACGCCCCTTTGCATAAGCCGAAGGGCCTCGGTGGCGGAGATGGTATTGGGCATCGGTTTCTCCCCTACCCGGTTACCTCGGGAAATATTCGCCGAACAGGAAATCCGGCAGCCACAGGGCGATTCCCGGGAACTGATAGAGCATCACCATGCTGAACAGCACGATTCCGAGATAGGGCATGATGCCGCGGAAGATGTCCATCAGCTCGATCTGATCCTTCAGCACCCCCTTCAGGTAATAGGCCGACATCGCCATCGGCGGGGTCAGGAAGGAGGTCTGCAGGTTCAGCGCCACCAGCATGGCGAAGAAGTAGGGGTTCACCCCGAAGGTATCCAGCATCGGCAGGAAGATCGGCACGAAGATGATCAGGATCTCCGACCATTCCAGCGGCCAGCCCAGCAGGAAGATGATCAGCTGCACCAGCACCAGGAACTGCCAGGGCTCGAGGCTCATGGCCATGAACCAGCCCTCGATCACGGTGTGACCGCCGAGGTAGCTGAACACCGAGGCGAAGGTCCAGGAACCGACGAACAGCCAGCACACCATCGCCGTGGCCTTGGCGGTGAGGAAGACGCTTTCCTTCACCTTCTGCCAGGTCAGCGAGCGGTAGAGCATCGCCAGCACCAGCCCCCCCAGCGCCCCCATCGCGGCCGCCTCGGCCGGGGTCGCCAGACCGCCGAGGATGGAGCCCAGCACCAGGAAGATCAGCACCGTCAGCGGCACGAAGGAAACCAGCAGGTTGAGGTAGATCTCGCGCTTGGGCGGCACCTCCTCGTCCAGCGGGCGCGGCGCGATGGCCGGATTGAGCCCCACCCGGGTGATCACGTAGACGATATAGAGCCCGGCCAGCATCAGCCCCGGGAAGACCGCGGCCGCGTAAAGGCGCAGGGGCGAAAGCTCGGCGATGGCGGCGTAGACGATCAGCATGATCGAAGGCGGGATCAGGATGCCCAGCGTGCCGCCGGCGCAGATCACGCCCGAGGCGAAGCTCTTGTTGTAGTTGGCATTGGCCATGGCCGGGAAGGCCAGCAGGCCCATCAGCGTCACCACCGCGCCGACGATGCCGGAGGCGGTGGAAAACACCGCGCAGGTCAGCAGCGAGGCAATCGCCATCGAGCCGGGCAGCCGGCGCGCCGCCATCTGCAGCGAAAAGAACAGCCGATCGACGATGGAGGCGCGTTCCACCACGTATCCCATGAACAGGAACAGCGGGATCGCCACCAGCGTGTCGTTCTCCATTACCGAATAGGTGTTCTGGTTCAGGAGATAGAAGATGTTGTTGTCGAAGTAGCCCGCAAAGGTGTCGGGCGGGCCCTGATAATAGGCGTAGTAGCCGAAGGCCACGCCCATGGCGAGCAGGGTAAAGGCGATCGGGAAGCCGAGCAGCACCAGCACGATGAACAGGCTCAGCATCAGGATTGCGACTTGGGGGTCCGTCATTGTTTTTCTCTTTGTTCTGCCGTGGGCGTTAGCGGGTGCTGTCGTCCGAGGCATGCATCAGCATCTCCTCGGTTTCCTTCACGTCATCGAGGCGGTCCATCCAGACACCGGTTTTCATCGCCCGCCAGCAGCGCATCAGCTCGGCAATGCCCTGCAGGATCAGCAGGAATCCGGCGGCGGGGATCAGCGTCTTGAAGAAGTAGACCTGGATTCGCGCCGGGCTGTTCCAGCTGACTTCCTTGTAGCGCCAGCTGTCGGCGGCAATCTCCCAGCCGAACCAGAACAGGGCCAGCATGCCGGGGAAGAAGAAAAGAAGATAAAGCACGAAATCGACCCGCGCCTGCCACTTGACCGGGAACAGCCGGTAGAGCACGTCCCCGCGCACGTGGGCGTCCTGGGCCAGGGCGTAAGGGCCGGCCATGAGAAGCAGAGCACCATACATCTGGACCATCATGTCGAAGGCCCAGACGGTTGGCGAATTCAGGACGTAACGGACGAAGACCTCGTAGGATACGGAAAACGTCAGAATCATGATGCACCAGCCAAAGGCCCGGCCAACCCAAAGGTTAAGACCTTCGATCGTGTAGATAAATCTGGTCACCTCTGCCCCTCCCAAGGGTGAATGTCGTGAGAAATGCCGTCAGTAACGGGGGCCGCCGCGCGGCCCCCGTCTTGCGGTTTCGGCCATGCTCAGCCGAAGTAGTGCTTGTAGGCCAGCTTGTAGTCGGGCTGGTTGAGGTTCAGGTAGCCCATGACCTCCTTGGCGTAGGCCTTCTGGCTTTCGATCACCTTGGCGAAGAACGGATCTTCGTTGGCGATGCGCTCCACCACCTTGTCCCAGGCATCGAGCTGGGCCTGCATCACGCTGTCGGGCGTGCGGTGCACGTTGACGCCGCTTTCTTCCTGCAGCTTGACGAGATCCTCGGCATAACGCTTGGTGTTGTTCCAGTAGAAGTTGGAGTTCTCGGCCTCGGAAGCGTAGCGGATGATCGCCTGAAGCTCACTGGGCAGAGATTCGAACTTCTTCTTGTTGAAGGTGATCTCGAAGAACTCCTGGCTCTGGTGGAACGAGGCCAGCATGTAGTGCTTGGAAACGTCCTGCATGCCGAAGTCGCGGTCCGAGGTGGGGTTGTTGAATTCGGCCGCGTCGATCAGGCCCGACTTCATCGCCGGCTGGATCTCGCCGCCGGGCAGCTGCACCACCGACAGGCCCATTTCCAGCATCACGTCGGCCGCCAGGCCCACGGTGCGATACTTCAGCCCCTTCATCTGGCTGACGTCCTTGATCTCTTCCTTGAACCAGCCCAGCGGCTGGGCCGGCATCGGCGAATTGAAGAAGGACACCACGTTCAGGCCGAGATTGTCCATCAGCTCGTTGAACAGCTCCATGCCGCCGCCGTAGTGAACCCAGCCCAGCACCTCCTGGCTCGACCAGCCGAAGCAGGGGCCGGTGCCGAACAGCGAGGCGGTCTTGGACTTGGAATACCAGTAGGCCGGCACGTAGTGGGCGGCATCCAGCACGCCGCGGTGCACCGCGTCCTGCATCTGGCTGGTCTTGACCACCGCGTTGACCGGCAGAAGCTCGATCACCAGGGCGCCCTCGGCCATCTCGTTGACGCGCTTCACATAGGATTGCGCGTTCTCGAGAAAGATGCCGCCACCCCAGGCAGCCTGCATCTTCAGGGTCACCGCCTGGGCATTCGCGATCGCCGGCGCGGCGAGGGTTCCTGCGGTCGCGGTAGCCGCGAGAGCGCCGCCCTTGAGGAACTTCCGTCTGTTGAGTGCTGTAGTCATTTCATCTCCTCCCAGATGCTTGTGGAACTGTTCCACGCCAATATTGGTAAAAAAACCTAACCAAAAAAGCGGAATGCCTGCAAGCAGAATAATGAAAGGCGCAGGATATTCGGTGAAACTTCAGCCAGATTTCCCCCATTTTTCCTGTTTTCGCTTGCGGTTGCACGAATTCGCGCATTCCGCATCTCCTCCCCGGCAGCGGGAAATTCGGCCGCTGACAGCCCCATGCCCGCTTCGGGATCAATTCTTCCACACCAGCAGGCAAGGCGCAATGGTCGGTATCGGGGGCCCCAATTCCGCCTGCGCCCGGCCCGCCCCGCGCTATTGACCGGGGCCGCGCGCGGTGACTTGATGCGCGCGAAACCACATTGCCACGGAATCACCCATGCTCCAGCCCGCCGCCTCCATTCACCGCCTCGGAACCGAATCCGCCTTCGAGGTTCTGGCCCGGGCCCAGAAGCTGGCCGGCCGGGGCCGCGACATCATCAACCTGGGCATCGGCCAGCCTGATTTCCGCACCCCCGAACACGTGGTCGAGGCGGCGGTGAAGGCGCTGCGCGACGGCCATCACGGCTATACCCCGGCCAACGGCATCCCCGCCCTGCGCGAGGCGGTGGCCGCCGACCTGCACCGCCGCCACGGCGTTGAGGTCGACCCCGGCAACGTGGTGGTGGTGCCCGGCGGCAAGCCGACCATGTTCTTCGCCATGCTGATGTTCGGCGAACCCGGCGCCGAGATCATGTACCCCAACCCGGGCTTCCCGATCTACGAGAGCACCATCCGCTACTCCGGCGCCACCGCGGTGCCCTTCGCCCTGGAAGAGCGCAACGGCTTTGCCTTCTCGGCCGAGGCGGTGCTGGAGGCGATCACCCCGCGCACCCGGCTGATCGTCATCAACAGCCCCGCCAACCCCACCGGTGGCGTGACCCCGAAGGAAGAGATCGACAGGCTGGTGGCGGGGCTGGACGCGCACCCGCAGGTGGCGATCCTCTCCGACGAGATCTACAGCCGCATGCTCTACGGCGGGCGCGAGCACGTGAGCCTGCTGCAATACCCCCAGATCCGCGACCGGCTGATCATGCTCGACGGCTGGTCCAAGACCTATGCCATGACGGGCTGGCGGCTGGGCTATGCGGTCTGGCCCGAGGCGCTGGTGGATCACGCCATCCGCCTGTGCATCAACGACCATTCCTGCGTCAACGCCGCCACGCAACATGCCGGCATCGCCGCCCTGGAAGGCCCGCAGACGGCGGTGGAGAAGATGATGCGCGCCTTCGATGCCCGCCGCCGGCTAATCGTGGAAGAACTCAACGCCCTGCCCGGCTTTCGCTGCATCGAACCCGCCGGCGCCTTCTACGCCTTCCCCAATATCGAGGGAACCGGGATGAACGCGCGCCAGGCCCAGGACCGTTTCCTGGAAGAGGCCGGCGTGGCCACCATCGCCGGCACCAGCTTCGGCGCCTGGGGCGAGGGCTACCTGCGCTTTTCCTACGCCAGCAGCGAGGAAAACATCCGCGAGGCGATTGCCCGCATTCGCGCCTGCCTCTGACCCGACCGGCAACCTGGCGCGGAGTGGAAGGGGTACTGACGGGGGCGCTGCCCCCGCGCCCCCGGAGTATTTCGGCAAGATGAAGGGGCGGAGCGTTTTCGAAGCGCGGGCCGTTGGCGGCGCCTCAGCGGACCACGTAGACCGAGCACTCGGCGTGGCGCACCACGCGGGCGGCGACCGGGCCGAGCAGGTAATCCTTCAGGTCCGGGCGGTGGGCGCCGATCACGATCAGCGCCGCCTTGTCCACCTTCGCCACCTTGAGGATCTCCTCGTAGGCCGTGCCGGTGGCCACGATGTGGCGCACCTTCTCGTTGGTCTCCGCGCCGAGCACGCTTTCGCACAGCTCGCCGAGGTGACGGCGGGCCTCGGCCACCACCTTGTCGTGGTGGTCCTTCTCGAAGAAGCTGCCGACCCAGCTCATCCCGTAATCGGGGACGACGGTGATGACATCGAGCTGGCGGCCGTCCATCGCGGCCTGTCGCGCGGCCTCTTTCAGGACCTTCACGTCACGGTCCTCGTTGCTGATGTCCACGGCGCACAGAACTGCCTGTCTCATGCGAGGGCCTCCTCTTCCTGGCGGCGGGCCCGGACCTTCTGCAGCAGGGCGATCAGCCCCAGAAGCAAGAGCCCCGGAATGTAGAACAGTTCCTTCGGCGGCTGGAGG
>JALSGY010000489.1 GCA_026982515.1 Paracoccaceae bacterium | reverse complement strand
GCTGGAGGCGATGATCCAGACCGCCACGCTGGCCGATCTTCCCGAACTGGGCCGGGCTATCCTCAAGGGGCAGGTCAAGGGCCGGGTGGTGGTGGATGTGAACGCCTGAGGTCTTCTTCTGTCGGGAAATACTCTCGGGGGAGCGTGAGGGGGCAGACAGCCCCCTCACTTCCGCACCGCTCACTCTCCCGCCCCCCGTCAGGCGGCGCGGCAAATCGGCACCCCGCTTGACCTTGCCCGCCATCGGGGCCATGCCTGCAGGCGGGAGGTGCCCCATGAGCCACGACGGCAAACCCCTCGACATCGATTTCGTCCGCGCCCGCTTTCCGGCCTTTTCCGAGCCCTCGCTGCGCGGCCAGGCCTTCTTCGAGAACGCCGGCGGCTCCTATCCCTGCGCGCCGGTGGTCGAACGCCTCGCCCGCTTCTACCGCGAGCGCAAGGTCCAGCCCTACGGCCCCTATGCCGCCAGCCGGGTGGCCGGCGAAGAGATGGACGAGGCCCGCCTGCGCCTGTCGGCCATGCTCGGGGTCGAGCCCGAGGAGCTGAGCTTCGGCCCCTCCACCACCCAGAACACCTACGTGCTGGCCCAGGCCTTCCGCGAGCACCTCTCGCCGGGTGATGCGATCATCGTCACCGATCAGGACCACGAGGCCAACTCGGGCCCCTGGCGGCGGCTGGCCGAGGCCGGGATCGACGTGCGCGAGTGGCACATCGACCGCGAAAGCGGCCATCTGCCGCTGTCGGGGCTGGAGACGCTGCTGGATGAGCGGGTGAAGCTGGTAGCCTTCCCGCATTGCTCCAACGTGGTGGGCGAGATCAACGACGTGGCCGCGATCACCGAAATGGCCCATGCGGCGGGGGCGGTGGTTTGCGTCGACGGGGTTTCCTACGCGCCGCACGGGCTGCCCGATGTGGGCGCACTGGGGGCCGACATCTACCTGTTTTCCGCCTACAAGACCTACGGCCCTCATCAGGGGCTGATGGTGATCCGCCGTGCCCTGGCCGAGGCGCTGCCCAACCAGGGCCATTTCTTCAACGCCGATACGCTGTACAAGCGTTTCACCCCGGCCGGGCCCGACCACGCCCAGGTAGCCGCCTGCGCGGGGATCGCGGATTATGTCGACGAGCTTTACGCCCGCCACCACGACGGCCACGCCGAGCCGCGGGCCCGTGCCGCCGCCGTGGCCCGGCTGATGCGCCGGCGCGAAACGGAACTGCTGCAGCCGCTGCTCGATTTCCTCGCCGCGAAGAACGCCCTGCGCCTGCTGGGGCCGCGCCGGGCCGAGCGCCGCGCGCCCACCGTGGCGGTAGAGCTGCCCGGCCCCGGCGAGGAAATGGCCGCGCTGCTGGCCGCGCACGGGATCATGGCCGCGGGCGGCGATTTCTACGCCGTGCGCCCGCTGCGGGCCATGGGCGTGGACCCGGCCAAAGGCGTGCTGCGCCTGTCCTTTGTCCATTACACCACCGAGGCGGAGGTGGCGCATCTGATCGGGGCACTCGACCGGATGCTCTGAGCGGCGCCGGCAAGGCCCCGGCACGCGATTTCCCGAAGGCGCGCGCGCCCCGGCCAACTCGAACCTTGCGCCCGCGCGCCCGAGCGCCGAAACTGCGCGCCAAGCCGGATTTCAACTCGCCGCGAAGGGATCCACCGATGCCGACCGCCTCCAAGCTCGCAGCCGCGCTGTTCTTTGCGGCCCTTGCATGGTTCGCCGCCGATCTGGTCAAACCGCTTCTGCCCGAGGGCACGCCCGCGGGGCAGCTCAACCGGATCATGGCGGTGATCGGGGCCTCCAGCGGCTGGAAGATTTCCGGAGCCCGGGCCGGGCAGGGGCTGGGGGCGGGGTTCGGCTATGGGCTGACCACCTCGGCGGTGATCACCTTCTGGGGGGTGCTGATCTTTTCCGGCTACAAGATGCTGCAGTATTCGCTGGGCCGCCGTTTCGACGGCCCCGTGGAGGCCCTGCAGGCGATGGCGGGCTATGCGGTAGATTACGTGGTGCTGATCGCCGTGCCTTCGGTTGTCGGGGCACTGGTGGTGGGCGGGCTATTCGGCGGCTGGCTGGTCGAGTGGGTGGCCCGGCGCTGGTCATGAGCACGGGGGGCGATCTTTTCCTTTACGGCACCCTGCGCCACCGCCCGCTGCTGGAGGTGGTGCTGGGGCGCGCGCCCCGGAGGCAGCCCGCGCGCCTGCCGGGCTATCGGGCCCATTGGGCCGAGGGCCAGCCCTTTCCGCTTCTGGTGGAGGCGCCGGGCGCGACGGCCGAGGGGCTGCTGCTGACGGGCCTGTCGGAGCAGGAGATGGCGCGGCTCGACTATTATGAGGGTGGTTTCGGCTTTGTCCTGCGCGAGGTGACGGTGCAGGCCGAGGACGGCGTGCAGCACAGGGCCCGGGCCTGGTTTGCCCGAGAGGGCGCCTGGCGGGCCGGCGCCCCTTTCGATCTGGACGACTGGGCGCGCCGGTGGGGCGAGATGAGCGTGGCCGCCGCGGCCGAATACATGGAGGGCTTCGGCACCGTTCCGCGGGCCGTGGCCACCCGGCGCCTGCCGCAGATGCGCCAGCGGGCCTGGTCGCGGGTGCTGGCGCGCGCCGGCGCGGTGCCGCCGGTGATCCGCAACGGTCCCGGCGCCGGGGAGGTCGCGCTCCTGGCCCGCCGCCGGCCCTATACCAACTATTTCACCCTGGAAGAGCACGAGTTGCGCTTTCCCCTGTTCGACGGCTCGATGAGTGCGCCGGTCACCCGCGCCACCTTCGTCAGCGGCGATGCGGTCACCGTGCTGCCCTATGACCCGCGCCGCGACCGGGTGCTGGTGGTGGAACAGTTCCGCCACGGGCCCTTCGTGCGCGGCGACCGCTGGCCCTGGACGCTGGAGCCGGTGGCGGGCCGGATCGACCCGGGCGAGACGCCGGAGGCGGCGGCGCGCCGCGAGATGGCCGAGGAGGCGGGGCTGGAGGTCGGTCATCTCTACCGGGTAGGGCGCTACTACCCCTCGCCGGGTGCCTGCAGCGAGTATCTGCACAGCTTCGTGGCCGAGGCTGATCTGCCCGACGGGGCGGCCGGCACCTTCGGGGTCGATCACGAGGCCGAGGACATCCGCGGCCATCTTCTGGGCTTTGCCACGGCGATGGAGCTGCTTGCCACCGGCGAGGCCGATACCGGGCCGCTGATCCTGTCCCTGCTGTGGCTGGCGGCCCGGCGCGAGGCGATCCGCGCCGGCGCTTGAGTTCGGGCAGGGCGCGGCCTACACATGGACGAAAGGCTGGAGCAGGAGGCGAGACATGCAGGTGAGCAGCGATCTGTCGGGGATCATCGGCAACACGCCGCTGATCCGCCTCAACGGCCCCTCCGAGGCCACCGGCTGCGAGATTCTCGGCAAGTGCGAGTTCATGAACCCCGGCCAGTCGGTGAAGGACCGGGCCGCGCTCTACATCATCCGCGATGCGGTGGAATCGGGTGCGCTCAGGCCCGGGGGCACCATTGTCGAGGGCACCGCCGGCAACACCGGGATCGGCCTGGCGCTGGTGGGGGATTCGATGGGCTTTCGCACCGTCATCGTCATCCCCGAGACCCAGAGCCAGGAAAAGAAGGATGCGATTCGCATCTCGGGGGCCGAGCTGGTGCAGGTGCCGGCCGTGCCCTACAAGAACCCCAACAATTTCGTGCATTACTCCCGCCGCCTGGCCGAGCGGCTGGCCGAGAGCGAACCCGACGGCGCGATCTGGGCCAACCAGTTCGACAACGTGGCCAACCGGCTGGCCCATGAGGAGACCACCGGCCCCGAGATCTGGGAGCAGACCGGCGGCCGGGTGGACGGTTTCATCTGCGCGGTGGGCTCGGGCGGCACGCTGGCGGGGGTGGCGCGCGCGCTGCAGCCCAGGGGCGTGAAGATCGGCCTCGCCGATCCGATGGGGGCGGCGCTCTACAGCTACTACACCACCGGCGAGCTGAAGGCCGAGGGCTCCTCGATCACCGAAGGGATCGGGCAGGGGCGGATCACCGCTAACCTGGAGGGTTTCACCCCCGACATGTGCTACCGGATCCCCGACGAGGAGGCGCTGCCGGTGATCTTCGAGCTGCTGGAAACCGAGGGCCTGTGTCTGGGGGGCTCTTCGGGGATCAACATCGCGGGCGCCATGCGCATGGCCCGCGAGATGGGGCCGGGGCATACCATCGTCACGGTGCTGGCCGATTACGGCACGCGCTACCAGTCCAAGCTCTACAACCCTGAATTCCTCAGGGAAAAGGGGCTGCCCTGGCCGAAATGGATGGAAGGACCGGGGCGGATACTGCCCTCGGTCTTCGTGGACTGATGCAGGCGGGCCTGCGCATCCTGGCACTTGTGCTGGCCCTGCTGGGGCCGGGAATGGCGCTGGTGGCAGCCGCCCCGGCGGCGCTGGCGCAGGAACAGGCCGACGAGATCGACTATGCCCGCTGGGAGGCAGTGGCCAGCCGCGCCGAGGGGGTGCTGGAGGACATGCGCGCCTCGGACGTGGCGCTGGAGGGGCTGCGCGCCGAACTGGCGGACTGGCG
This sequence comes from Paracoccaceae bacterium, assembly GCA_026982515.1. Classification (GTDB taxonomy): domain Bacteria; phylum Pseudomonadota; class Alphaproteobacteria; order Rhodobacterales; family Rhodobacteraceae; genus S012-89. Next base: position 4,080 of record JALSGY010000489.1, on the reverse strand, counting down.
GACCCGCTTCCTTGCCGCCCAGAGCGTCAACCAGACCAGGGTGGACACCCTGCGCAGCCAGCTTCAGGCCCTTGGTCCCGCACCCGCAGACGGCGAGACGGAAAGCCCCGAGATTGCCGCCCGCCGGGCCGATCTGGAGGCACGCCTGGCGCGGCTGGAGGCGCCGCGGCTGAAGGCCGAGGAGGCCTATTCGCGCGCCGACGGGCTGATCCGCGAGATTGATGCTACCATTCGCGAACGCCAGGCGCGGCGGCTGCTCACCCTGGGGCCCTCGCCGCTGGATCCGGCCCTGTGGCCCAAGGCGTGGGGTGCCTTCACCGCCTTCCCCGCCGACGTGGGCAAGGAGATTGCCACCGCCTGGGCCTCGGACGCCCAGAAAAGGCAGATGCGCGACCGGCTGCCGGAGATCCTCTTCTATCTGGTGGCCGCTGCCGTGCTGCTGCTGCGCGGCCAGCGCTGGCTGGAGCGCCTCGCCCGGCGCTACCGGCGTGGAACCTCCACCGTGGCGAGAGGGTTCTACGGCTTCCTGATCTCGCTGGGGCAGGTGGCGCTGCCGGTGGCGGGGATCTATGCCTTCGTGCAGGCGCTGTTCGCCTCGGGGCTGCTGGGCTTTCGCGGCCAGATTGTGGCCGAGGCGCTGCCGGTGCTGGGGCTTGGCTATTTCGGCGCCCGCTGGCTGGCCTTGCGGCTGTTTCCGACCGATCCGGAGGGGTCAACGCCGTTTCGCCTGCCCCCCGGCCGGGGGCTGGAGGCGCGCACCCATGCCGCGCTTCTGGGGCTGTTGTGGGGGCTTGAGCGCCTGCTGGGAAACATCATCGCCTTCGAGCATCTCTCCGACGGGGTGAGCGCGGTTCTCGATTTTCCGCTGCTTCTGGCCGGCGGGGTTTTGCTGTTGCGCCTGGGCCGGTTGCTGCTCCGCTGCGAGGCGGAGGTGGTTGCCGCTGAGGGCGATGCGCACGAGCACGATCTGCGCAGCCGTATGGTGCGGGTCGTCGGCCGCATCCTGACGGCGCTGGGGATCGTCGCCCCGCTGGCCGGGGCGGTCGGCTATCTGTCGCTGGGGACTGTCATCGTCTTCCCGACGATTCTCACCCTGGGGCTGCTGGGGCTTCTGGTGGTGATCGGCGGGGTGCTGCGCGACGGCTATGCGCTGGTGGCGCGGGTCTCGGAGGAAGAGGCGCGGAGCGCGCTGGTGCCGGTGCTGGTCAACTTCACGCTGTTTCTCGCCTCCACGCCACTGTTTGCGCTGATCTGGGGGGCGCGGGTTTCCGACCTGACGGAGCTCTGGGCGCGGTTCCTCGAGGGAATCACGATCGGGGACACCCGTATCTCTCCCTCCGATTTCCTGACCTTCGCGGTGGTCTTCGCAGCCGGCTACGTGCTGACGCGGATGGTGCAATCGACGCTGCGCAACTCCATCCTGCCCAGGACGCGTATCGATCCGGGCGGGCAGAACGCGATCGAAAGCGGGGTGGGCTATCTGGGCATCTTCCTTGCCGCGGTGATCGCGATCACCACCGCCGGGATCGACCTGTCGTCGCTGGCCATCGTCGCCGGGGCGCTCTCGGTCGGGATCGGTTTCGGGCTGCAGAACATCGTCTCCAATTTCGTCTCGGGCATCATCCTGCTGATCGAGCGCCCCATTTCCGAGGGCGACTGGATCGAGGTGGGCGGCCAGCAGGGCTATGTGCGCGACATCTCGGTGCGCTCCACCCGGATCGAGACCTTCGACCGCACCGACGTGATCGTGCCCAATGCCGACCTCATCTCGGGGCCGGTGATCAACTTCACCCGCGGCAACCTGGTGGGCCGGGCGGTAATCCCGGTGGGTGTGGCCTACGGCACCGACACCCGCAAGGTGGAGAAGATCCTGCGCGAGATCGCCCAGGCCCATCCGATGGTCACCATGAACCCGCCGCCGGGGGTGCATCTGGTGCGCTTCGGCGCCGATGCGCTGGAATTCGAGATCCGGGCCATCCTGCGCGATGTGAACTTCGTGCTGACGGTGCGCTCCGACATCAACCATGAAATCGTGCGCCGCTTCGCCGAGGAGGGGATCGAGATCCCCTTCGCCCAGCGCGACATCTGGCTGCGTAACCCCGAGGCGCTGCGCGCCGCTGCCGAAAGTGCCACCGAAGGAGACAAGAGCGCATGAGCGAGATGCTGTTCCAATCCGATCCGTATCTGCGCGAGGCCGAGGCCACGGTGACGGGGCACACCGGGCAGGGGGGCGTGGTGCTGGACCGCAGCGTGTTCTACCCTCGGGGCGGCGGCCAGCCCGGCGACAGCGGGCGGCTGGAATGGGAGGGCGGCGCGATGCGCGTGGCCACAACCGTCAAGGGCGAGGGGGGCGACATCGTGCTGGTGCCCGCCGAGGGCGAGGCGCTGCCGCCGGTGGGTGCGCGGCTGCGCCAGCTGCTGGACTGGGAGCGCCGCCACCGCCACATGCGGGTGCACACGGCGCTGCACCTGCTTTCGGTGGTGGTGCCGCTGCCGGTGAGCGGCGGCGCGATCGGGGCCGACAAGGGGCGGCTGGATTTCGACATGCCCGAGGCACCGCAGGACAGGGCCGCCCTGGAAGAGGCCCTCAACGAGCTCGTGGCCCGAGATCTGCCGGTCAGTGAGGACTGGATCACCGACGAGGAACTGGCCGCCGATCCGGGGCTGGTGAAGACCATGTCGGTGATGCCGCCCACCGGGCAGGGGCGGGTGCGGCTGATCCGCATCGGCGCCGGCGATACCGAGGTGGATCTGCAGCCCTGCGGCGGCACCCATGTGGCGCGCACCGGCGAGATCGGGCGGCTCAGGCTCGGCAAGATCGAGAAGAAGGGGCGCCGCAACCGCCGTATCAACCTGTGGCTCGATGAATAGCCGGGCCGGACTTCTGGCGCTCTTGCTGGCGACTCTGGCGGCGGGCTACCTGGCCTTTCGCTACTTCTACGGGATCAGCGCCGATTTTCCCTTCTCGCAGGAGCTGCTTCTGGTGTTCATCGGTGCCATTGCCACGGTGCTGATCACCGCGATGCTGCTCAACCGGCAGACGGAACTGGAGCTGCGCAAGGAAGGCCAGGTGCTGCTGCTCGACCAGAAGGCGGCTGTCTATACGGCGGTGATCGAGCATGTGGGCGAGATCGTCGAGAAGGGCACGATGAACAGCGCGCTCTACGCCGATCTGAGGGTGCTCAATCACAAGCTGGCGATGATTGGCAGCGCGCCGGTGATCCTGCATTTCAATGCGGTGCTGGAGCAGCTGGATCTGTCGATGCGCGACCGCTTGATCGCGACCGACGAAAAGGACCGGATCATGCGTGCGGTGGCGACGCTGACCTATCACATGCGTCGCGACCTGCTGGGGCCGATCGGCGGCGAAGATGACGCCGAGGTGCTGCGCTATATCCGGGCCAACAATGCCGATCTGGAAAGCGACGAGGCGGGGGGCTGACCCTGCCCCCGGGGAAATCCGCGCCGGGGTGGGCAACCGGCGCTACGGGGGCGGCCGGGGCCTGAAATTTCATGCCGAACCCTGTGCAAATCCTTGAAAAATCGTTGATCGGAGTTTTTCCACATGTCGTCTGGCGGAAAAACCGGCTCGCATGCGGATTTCGCACAGAGCTGGATGACGGGAGGGGACTTGGAGGGATTTTACGGTGCCTCGAAAAATGTGCGTGGCCGCTGCCATTTCGGTTGCGGCATTCCCCTTTGCGGGGTTTTCCCAGGCCAGTCATGTCATAGACAGCCCGGTCACCACCGGCGGTCCCGGGTTGAGCGCTTCCGGGATTGCCAATGAGCTGACCAACGCCGGGGCAATCACGACAAGCGGTGGCAGCGCCGTGATCCGCCTGCCGGCACCAGGCGCGCAAGCTGTCCGCGGAACAGCCCAGCTTCGGTGCGATCGCCCGGTACGCTGCATTATCGCTCGCATAATCGGCACGGTTCTCTTTGAAAAGCCGGACGCCGCGCGCGCGGAATTCGGCCGTGTAGAACGGGGTGTGTATTTTCTGTGTCATAGGGTTCATCCTTTGAGAGTTTTACTCTCCGGCAAACCCGGGGCGGTTCATCTGGCCAAAACCCTGGCCATGC
>JALSGY010000488.1 GCA_026982515.1 Paracoccaceae bacterium | reverse complement strand
CGCGCGAGTTCTTCCACCCCGAGGCCCCGCCTTTCAGGCTGATGAACGCCGAAACCCGGCAGCACCGGCTGGAAAAGCTCGGCGTCGAGCGGCTTTACCAGCTGCCCTTCGACGGCCGTCTTGCCGCACTCACGGCCGAGCGTTTCGCCCGCGAGGTTCTGGTCGAGGGGCTGGGGCTGCGCCACGCGGTTGTGGGTCGCGATTTCCGCTTCGGCAAGGGACGCGAAGGCGATACCGCGATGCTGGAGCGTTTCGGCCGCGAGATGGGCTTCGGGGTGACCATCGCCGAGCTGGTGCGCGGCGCGCATGGCGAGGTGTCGTCCACCAGCATCCGCAAGGCGCTCAGCGAGGGCCGGCCGCGCGAGGCGGCAGCGATGCTGGGCCACTGGCACCGGATCGACGGCGAGGTCTACGGCGGCGACCGGCGCGGGCGGGAACTGGGCTATCCCACCGCCAACATGTCGATCGACCGCCTGCACCCCCCCCGCTTCGGCATCTATGCGGTGAAGGTCGAGGTGCTCACCGGCCCCCATGCCGGCTGCTACGACGGCGCGGCCTCGGTGGGCGTGCGGCCGATGTTCGGCAACAACCAGCCCAATCTGGAAACCTTCCTGTTCGACTTCTCGGGCGATCTCTATGGCGAACACCTCTCGGTGGCCTTCATCGAATACCTGCGCCCGGAGGCGAAGTTCGACAGCCTCGCGGCGCTGGTGGCCCAGATGGACGAAGACTGCGCCCGCGCCCGCGAGATCCTGGCCCGGATCGAACCGGGCTGGTCCTGGCGGGACTGCGCCGATGGCTGAGGCCGCCGCACGCCCACGCCTGCGCCACCGTTTCTGGGAGAAGGTGCCCCTGCAGCGCATGACCGCGGCCGAGTGGGAGGCCCTGTGCGACGGTTGCGGCAAGTGCTGCCTCAACAAGCTGGAAGATCCGGACACCGGCGAGGTGGTGCTCACCCGCGTCGCCTGCAAGCTGCTCGACGACGAAACCTGCCGCTGCACCCAATATCACATCCGCCACCAGATCGTGCCCGAATGCATCACCATGACCACGGCCAGCCTGCGCGAACACGCCTACTGGCTGCCCGAGACCTGCGCCTACCGGCTGCTGGCGGAAGGCCGCCCCCTGCCCGACTGGCACCCGCTGATCACCGGCGACCCGGACTCGGTGCACCGGGCGGGCGTTTCGGTGCGCCGCATGACGGTGCCGGAATTCGAGGTCGATCAGGACGAGTGGGAAGATTACATCATCGAGGAGCCCGTGTAGATGTTCTTTGCCTCCGACAACGCCTCGCCCGCCCACCCCCGGGTCATGGAGGCCCTGATGCAGGCCAACGCGGGCCATGCCCCCTCCTACGGGGAAGAACCCGCCATGGAGAGGGTGCGCAACAGGCTGCGCGAGATCTTCGAGGCGCCCGAGGCCGCGGTGTATCTGGTCGCCACCGGCACCACCGCCAACGCCCTCTCGCTGGCCTGTCACGTGCAGCCCTGGCAGGCGGTCTACTGCCATCGCGAGGCCCATGTGCAGATGGATGAATGCGGCGCCCCGGAGTTCTACACCGGCGGGGCCAAGCTGGTGCCGCTCGATGGCGAGCACGCGAAATTCACCGCCGCCGCGCTGGAGGCGGCACTGGCCGAAACCCCCGAAGGCTTCGTGCATGCGGTGCAGCCCGGGGCGGTCACGATCACCAATGCCACCGAGGCGGGGACGGTCTATTCTCCTGACGAGGTGGCCGGGATTGCCACTGTCGCCCGCGCCCACGGGCTGGCGCTGCACATGGACGGTGCCCGTTTCGCCAACGCGCTGGTCAGTGCCGGCTGCACCCCCGCCGAGATGACATGGAAGGCCGGTGTCGACGTGCTTTCCTTCGGCGGCACCAAGAACGGCCTGATGGGGGTGGAGGCGGTGCTGCTCTTCGATCCCGGCAGATCCTGGGAGTTCGAGCTGCGCCGCAAGCGCGGCGGGCATCTGTTTTCCAAGCACCGCTACCTCTCGGCCCAGATGGAGGCCTACCTCGAAGATGATCTGTGGCTGGAAATGGCCCGCACCGCCAATGCCGCGGCCCGGCGGCTGGCCGAGGGCATCCGGGCCATCCCCGGGGCGGCACTCGTCCACCCCGTGGAGGCCAATGCCGTTTTCGCAAGCTGGCCACGCGCAGGCCACCGCAAGGCCCGGGATGCCGGCGCCGCCTATTACCTGTGGCCCTTCAACCAGTCACTCGACGGACCAGATGACGAGCCGCTCTCGGCCCGGATGGTGTGCAGCTGGTGCACCACCGATGCGGATGTGGACGATTTCCTGAAGCTGATCACGCCACAGGGCCCGCTCTCGTGCACGGGGTGAGAAACCACATGCCTCCGGCGGGAGTATTTCGGGCAAGGTGAAATCAGCCCGCGTCTGCCCGCAGGAAGTCTCGGATGGCACCGGCCGACTGTTCTGGGTGGGTGATCGGCAGCATGTGGCCCGCGCCGGGGATGACCCGGCGGGTGGCATTGGAAAGCCGGTGAAACAGCACGTTGCCGATGGCACCGATCACCGGCGGCGAAGCGGCGCCCTCCAGCAGCAGTACCGGCAGGCCCAGGGCCTCCAGCCGCCCCGGGGCCAGCAGGCGCGGGCGGTCCTCGTGGGTGGCGGGATAACCGGCCGGAATCAGGTGGATGCGCTCGGCCAGGTAGCTGCGCTGGGCCTCGGGCAGGGCCTGCCACGGGCGACCATCGCCCCACAGGGCCATGAAGTGGCGCGCCGCCTCTGCCGGGCGGCCCCGGGCGATGCTTTCGGCAAAGGGCAGCATCGCCTCTTCGTGGGCGGAAAATTCCTCCGTCCCGTGCGCGGCGGCAAACAGCACGGGTTCGATCAGCACCAGCGCACGCACCAGTTCGGGGCGCTCCAGACCCAGATGCAGTGCCGCGATGGCGGAAAAGGAATGGCCGATGACGACTGCAGGCTCGCCGATCAGCGCCCCGGCGATCGCGGTGGTCTGGTCGAGAAGATCCCGCCCCTCCGGCAGGGCCGCCGAACCGCCGTGCCCGGGCAGATCGAAGGCGGTGGCGCGCAGCAGATCATCCAGATGCGCCATCATGCCCGCCCAGGCGCCGGAATGGGCCAGCGAGCAGTGCATGAGCAGCGCCGGCCGCGCACCCTTGCCGTATTCGCTCACCCGGACGGCCAGCCCGGCCACCTCGCGAAGCGCCATCACAGCTTGCCCGCAAGGTGGAGATCGAGGTCTTCAAGCCGGTCATGCCCCCAGAAGCGCTGATCCTCGTCGGTGATGTAGAAGGGCACCCCGAAAACACCGCGCGCCACGGCCTCCTCGAGGTTCCTGGCATATTCCTCCGCTCCGGCGAGCAGCCCGCTGTCGGCCAGCCCCGGATCGAAACCGGCCCTCTCGAGGCACGCGCGGATCACCTCGTCTTCGGCGATGTTGCGATCTTCGGCCCAGTAGGCGCGCAGGATCGTGTGCACCAGTTCGCCGATGTCGCCGCCGCCGACCTTCTGGGCGGCAATCACCGCATAGGACGAGGGGGCGGGATTGACGGGAAAGATCGTCGGGCGCAGGTTGATCGGCAGGCCGGCCTTCCTGGCACGGCGGGCCAGTTCCTGGAGGCGGTATTCCTGGCGCGAGGGATGGCGCTCCTGCGGCGGGGTGCCGCCGGTGCGGGCAAACAGCGCCAGGATGTCGAGCGGCTTGTAGGTGACGGTGGCGCCGTGGCTTTGCGCGATCTCCTCCAGCCGCTTTCCGGCCAGGTAGGTGAAGGGGGAAACTGTCGCAAAAAAGTAATCCAGATGTGCCATTCGCCGCGCGCCTCAATCACGATGTTTGCAAGACCGTAACGGGGTGATAAGCGGTGTCAACATCGCGAATCGCCCTGACGCATACTGGAACGCTGCCCATGTCCGTCACCTCCCAGCCCAAGCTGATCTCCGGTAACGCCAACCGTCCGCTGGCCAAGGCCATAGCCCGCCGCATGTCGCTGCTGCGCGGCCAGAGGCTGGGGCTGGTGGATGCCCGGGTGGAACGTTTCAACGATCAGGAAATCTTCGTCGAGGTCTATGAAAACGTCCGCGGCGAGGACATGTTCATCATCCAGCCCACGTCGAACCCGGCCAACGACAACCTGATGGAGCTGCTGATCATCGCCGATGCGATGCGGCGCTCCTCGGCGGCGCGGATCAATGCGGTGATCCCCTATTTCGGCTATGCTCGTCAGGATCGCCGCACCAAGGCGCGCACCCCGATTTCGGCCAAGCTGGTGGCCAACCTGATCACCGAAGCCGGGATCGAGCGGGTGCTGACCATGGATCTGCACGCCGCCCAGATCCAGGGGTTCTTCGACATCCCCGTCGACAACCTCTATGCCTCGCCGGTGTTCACCCTCGATATCCGCCACAATTTCCGCGACTGCATGGATGACCTGATGATCGTCTCGCCCGACGTGGGCGGGGTGGCTCGCGCGCGCGAGCTGGCACAGCGCATCGGCTGCCCGCTGGCGATCGTCGACAAACGGCGCGAAAAGCCCGGCGAGGTGGCGGAGATGACGGTGATCGGCGATGTCTCCGACAAGTGCTGCATCATTGTCGACGACATCTGCGACACCGCCGGCACCCTGTGCAAGGCCGCCGAGGTGCTGGTGGAAAGCGGCGCCCGCGAGGTGCACTCCTACATCACCCACGGGGTGCTGTCCGGCCCCGCCGTGGGGCGGATCGAGAACTCGGTGATGAAAAGCCTCGTGATCACGGATTCCATCGAACCCACCGCCGCCACCAAGGCCGCGAAGAACATCCGCATCGTGCCTACCGCGCCGATGTTCGCTCAGGCGATCCTGAACATCTGGAACGGCACGTCCGTGTCCTCTCTGTTCGATCACGAAACCCTCGGGCCGATCTACGACGGCATGTATTCCGACGACTGACGGGCGCGCAGCCCTGCAACACTGCCCGAAATTCGCCACCCGTTGACGGATTCGTTATCCTCTCTCCCGCATGACGCGGGGTAGCATGCGTGCTGCCCGGGGAAGGCCGCGGATTTTGCCGCAGGTGCGGGTTGATGAGTGATTTCGAGAAGGACAGAGGGGATCAAATGATGGACAGACGCAAATTCATGGCAACCGGGCTGGCGGCCGGCTCTCTGGGGCTGGGGGCTCCGGCGCTCGCGCACGGGCTGGGAGAACCCTACATCCTGCCCGAAGAGCAGATGCCGCGCGAGGTGAGGCTGAAGGACGGGTTCCCCGCGGGCGAGGTGCATGTGGATCCCAACCAGTTCGCACTGTACTGGACGATGCCCGACAACCGGGCGATCCGCTACACCGTCGGCATCGGCCGCGGCAACCTCTACCATCCGGGCACCTTCTACGTGGGCGCCAAGCAGGAATGGCCCAGATGGATGCCCACCCCCGACATGATGGAGCGCAACCCCGACGCCTACAAGGATTTCCTTCCCGGGGGCAAATTCGAAAACGGCCAGCCCGGCGGCATCAGCAACCCGCTCGGGGCACGGGCGCTTTACCTGTATACCCCCTCGGGGCGCGATACCTACCTGCGCATCCACGGCACGAACAACCCGAAAACCATCGGGGTGGCGGTTTCCAACGGCTGCGCGCGGCTGGTCAACGACCAGGTGATAGAACTGTATGACAAGGTGCCCGTGGGGGCCAAGGTGGTCCTTCACCCCAAGGCCAACGCCGGCCCGCCGCACAAGGAAATCTCCTGATCTCCTCAAGCGGAAGCGGCCGTGAGGCAGGGCCCTGCCTCATGGCCATCCGGGCAAGGGAACCTGAGCGCAAGACGCGCGATCGGCCGTTCGACCGGCTCAGTCGAAATCGAAGTCGAAAATCTCGGCCAGCAGGCTCTTGTGGCGCTTGCGCTTGCGGTGCCCGTGGCCATGACGCCTGCCACGATAATACTCATCGTCGTCGCGATAGCGATCGTCCCGGCGCCTGTCGTAACGCTCCCTGTCGCGCTCCTCGCGGTAGGGCTCGCGGTATTCGCGCACCGGTGCCGCCGGCTCCGGGGCGGCGGGCGGCGAGGCACTGGGCGGCGGAGGCATCTCCACCGGAGGCACGGCAGCCTTGTCGATGATCTTGTCCAACTCGCCCCTGTCCAGCCAGACGCCACGGCACTTGGGGCAGTAATCGATCTCCACCCCATGGCGTTCGGCCATCACCAGTTCGGTGTCATCTATCGGGCATTTCATCGGCTTGAACTCTCCTGTCTGGCGGCATCCATGCCGATATGGGATGTCTCGCCCGGCACCACAACCACGATCCTGCGCGGATCTGTCCAAACCTGCGTCAGCCGCGCATCTCCTGGCCCCGACGCAGAGCTTCGCGCCTCACGCGAGGCCGAGAAACACCCGTCCTGCTGAAGCATGTCGATGCTTGTTCGGATTCTCGGCCCGGGGCCACCGCGGCCCGGGCGTGCGCCCGCCTACCCCATGGCGGGTGCATCCGCACCCACCCGGGCGGTCGCCTGCCCCATGTCGCACAGCGCCACCAAATTCCGTCAGGCGCGACAGGCTCTAACGCACCACATGGACCGAACACAGGGCGTGGCGCACCACCCGCGAGGCGGTGGAGCCCAGGAAGTAATCGCTCAGCCCCGGCCGGTGCGAGGCGATGATGATGCAGTCCACCCCGTGCGTTTCCGCATAATCCAGAATCGAGGCCGCCGCCTGGCCGATCACCGCCACCGCTTTCAGCCCCTTCACGCCGCCCAGTTCGGCCTTGAGGGATACCTCGGCCTCGGCCCGGTTCTTCTCGACCTGCCCGGGCGGCAGGTATTGCGCCACATAAGGCGGTATGTCCTCGATGACCGTCAGCGCGGTGATCCGCCCGCCTTTCTTGCGCAGACATTCGGCGATCTCAACCGCCGCCCCGCTGCCGGGCGCATGATCCGGCGCCACCCCGATCAGTATGTGCTCATACATTCCTCTCTCCTGTCTGCTCTGCCCGTTCCGGTGAACCGGGCCGTTGTGCCCCTGCGTGCCGGGCGCCTATCTCACCACATGCACCGAACATTCGGCATGGCGCACCACCCGCGAAGCGGTCGAGCCCAGCAGGATATCGCTCAACCCCGGCCGGTGCGAGGCGATCACGATGCACTCCACCTTCTGCCGCCGGGCATAATCTACGATTGCCGCCCCCGGAGTGCCGTCGATCAGCACCATCTCCACGCCCTCGGTATCGCCCAGTTCCGCACGGAAGGCCTCTTCCACCTGGTTGCGCACCTCGACGAGCTGCATCTCGGGGATGAACTGGCTGACATAGGTGGGCACCGGCGCCACCACGTGCAGGGCGATCAGCCGCCCGCCCTCGTCCAGCAGGTGCCGCCCGATCTCCAGCGCCCGCGCGGTGGTCGGGGTGTGGTCGAATTCCACCGGGACCAGAATGGTCTTGTACATCCTAACCTCTCCTCTCTCTCAAATCCGGGGGAATATTGCCCCTTCTTCCCCGTTGCCGCTCTGAGATGGATCAAACTGCGCCCTCAGCCGAAACTGCGCACCACGTCATACATCACCGGCTCGAAGTTCTTCGACAGCTCCGAAAACCGCCGGGTTCGCGCCCGCATCTCCTCACTGCGCAGCAATGCCTGAAAGTCTTCGCGCCGCCGCCACTGCGAATAGCTGGCGATCCGGGTATGGGCATCGTTCACATGCACCGCCGCGCCGATGAACCCGGGCTGGTGGATGACGAACTCCTCATAGGCCCGGGCCAGTTCGTCCAGCAGATCATGGCAGGTGCCCGGCGTCACTTCGTAGGTGGTTATGATCGTCTGAAGGGTCTTGTCCTGGGAAATTTCCGGCATCTTGCGAGTCCTCCTGCGCCCAGCCTAACACGTCATCCCTGCCACCATGCAATCTCCAATTGGCCCGGCCCGCACAGGCCCCTATTCTGCGTGCATGGAAAAGAGCCCGATCCGCCCCACCAACGACGAGGCCCGCACCCTGGCACGCCGCCTTCTGGGTGACGCCCGCCATGCGGCACTGGCCTTCACCCACCCCCGAAGCGGCGCGCCCTTCATCTCGCGCATCGCTCTTGCTCCGGCCCCCGATGGCACCCCGATGAGCCTGCTCTCCACCCTCGCGCTCCACACCCGCGCCCTGCACCGCTCTGGCGCCTGCGCGCTGCTGGTGGGGGAGCCCCCCGCAAAGGGCGATGCGCTGGCCTTCCCCCGCCTGTCTCTTTCGGCCCGGGCCGAGTTCGCCCCCAGGCAGCGCCACGGCACACTTCGCGAGCACTGGCTGAAAACCCACCCCAAGGCGAAGCTCTACGTGGATTTCGCCGATTTCGGCTTCGTGCTGTTCCACCCCACGGGGGCGGCCCTCAACGGCGGCTTCGGCAAGGCCTGGGAACTCACTGCCCAAGATCTGTCATGAAAAGGGCCGGGGAAGAAACCCCGGCCCTGCCTGCCCTCGCCTGAACCCGCCTCAGAACGGGTTGTCCATCCGCGTCGTCATCACCACCCGGCCCTTGCAGGCCTCCGGCCACTTCAGCTGAACCAGGTTCGAAGCGGCGCCGTAATTGGTGGTCACGTGCGGTGCGCCATGAACCGCCGCCCCCGCCGCATTGGTCAGCGCCCCCTCCGCCACGACCGAGGTGACATTGCGCGACCATCCCCCGAAGGGCAGATAGCCGCTGGG
>JALSGY010000487.1 GCA_026982515.1 Paracoccaceae bacterium | reverse complement strand
CCCAGGTGGCGGGCACGCCCTGCAGCCGGCCTTCAAGGTAGAGAACACGCCGGGGATTGCGAAACACCAGGCAGGCTTGCCATTCGAAGCGGCGGCGGGCACGGGGGATATCCCTCAGACGGGCCAGGGCTGGGCGTTCGACCAGTCGCAGGTACCGGTTGAGGAGCGCCAGCTGCCAGCTCATCCTTTCGCCAGCCTCGCCTCGATCGCGTCCCAGATCAGCGCGGCGGCGTCAGTGCCGTCGAAACGTTTGAGTTCCTGCAGGCCGGTTGGCGAAGTGACGTTGATTTCGGTGAGATTATCGCCAATCACGTCGATCCCCACGAAGATCTGCCCCTTCTCGCGCAGCAGCGGGCCGATCCGGGCACAGATCTCGCGGTCGCGCGCGGTAAGGCCGGCCTTCTCGGGGCGTCCGCCCACGTGCATGTTGGAGCGCGTCTCGCCAGCGGCGGGAATGCGGTTGATCGCGCCCACCGGCTCACCATCGACGAGGATGATGCGCTTGTCGCCGTTGGAGACGTCGGGGATGAACTTCTGCGCGATCAGCGGTTCGTTGGAGAGCGTGGTGAAAAGCTCGTGCAGCGAAGCGAGGTTGCGGTCGTTCGGATCGAGGCGGAAGACGCCGGCGCCACCGTTGCCGTACAGCGGCTTGAGTATGATGTCGCCATGAACCTGCTTGAAGGCGCGGATGACGGAAAGATCGCGGGCGATGGTGGTGGGCGGAATCAGATCGGGGAACTGCAGCACCAGCAGCTTCTCGGGGTAGTTGCGTACCCAGAACGGATCATTCACCACGAGGGTGCCCGGATGGATCATCTGCAGGATGTGGGTGGTGGTGATGTAGCCCATGTCGAAGGGCGGATCCTGGCGCAGCCAGACCACGTCGAAATCGGACAGATCGGTCTCGGTATCCGGGCCGAGGCTGTAGTGGTTCCCTTTTTCCCGACGAAGCTCCAGCGGCCAGCCGCGCGCGGTGACCCGGCCATTCTGGAAAGCGAGATGCTCGGGCGTGTAGTAGAACAGCTCATACCCCCGCTTCTGGGCCTCGAGGGCGATCACGAAGGTGCTGTCGGCGTCGATGTCGATCGCGCCGATGGGATCCATCTGGATGGCCACTTTCAAAGACATGCTGACCCTTTCCCGGTTTCACCCATAAATGGCGCAGGGTGCGGGCGGGTTCAATGTCCGAAGGCGTTTTCCAGGATTTCGATTCGTCCGGTCCCATCGACCAGCGCCACATCGAAACGCGACGGGGTGTTCAGGCCCAGCGGCATCTGGCCGAGATACTCGGCCGCGGCATCGTAGATGCGCCGCAGCTGCCTTGTGGTGATCCGTTCTGCGGCGCGGGCGAAATCGCGCGCCTTCTTGACCTCGACGAAGATCAGCCCCTCTCCATCCTCCACGACCAGGTCGATTTCGCCCCTCTTGCCGCGCCAGCGGCGGTTGCGCAACGGATGGCCGCCACGGCGGTAGCTTTCGGCCACCTGTTCCTCTGCGGCAAGCCCTGCCTGGTAGGATGCCGAGCCGCTCATTTTCCGCGCTCCATGTCCAGGGCCGCCTGATAGACCTTGCGCCGCGGCAGGCCGAGCCGATCTGCCACCTCCGCCGCGGCGTCCTTCACGCTTTGCGTCTTCAGGACCTCGATCAGCATTTTTCGCATGTCCTCATCGCTTGCCGTGCCGCGGCCACGATCCACCACGAGCACGATCTCCCCCCGAAGGGACCTGTCGGCAATCTGCCTGGCAAGTTCGCCAAGCGTGCCGCGCAGCACCTCTTCGTGCAGTTTCGTCAGTTCCCGGCAGAGTGCTGCCTGCCGTTCTTCACCCAGAGTTTGGGCCAAATGGTTTACCGTTTGGTGAATGCGTTTGGGGCTTTCATAGAAAACCAGCGTTGCCGGCACGGGTGCCAGCTCCGCCAGCATCTTCTGCCGCGCGGATCGGGCCGGCGGTGGAAATCCCGCAAACAGGAAGCGGTCGGTGGGCAGGCCGGCGATGGTCAGGGCGGCGATGGTTGCCGAAGGGCCGGGGGCCGTGCTCACCGGCAGGCCGGCGGCGATGGCGTCGCGCGCCAGGGCAAACCCCGGGTCGGCGATGGCCGGGGTGCCGGCCTCGGAGGCATAGGCCACCGACTTGCCCTGCTTCACCATCTGCAACAGCCGCGGGCGCACGGCCGGGCCGTTGTGATCGTGGTAGGCGATCATCGGCCGCCCTCCTGGCGCGATACCGTGGATCTCCATCAGCCGGCGAAGGGTGCGGGTGTCTTCGGCGGCCAGCACGTCGGCGCTGGCGAGGATATCCAGCGCGCGCAGGGTGATATCGCGCGCCGACCCGATCGGAGTGGCCACGAAATACAGCCCTGCCGGCAGTTCCCGTTTCGGGGCTCTCACCACGGGCGGCGCCGAGAGCGGCGTTTACTAAGCGCTGGGTATTGCATAATGTCCGACCTGTTCAGAGCCCGTCAGGGCGTGAGAGGATCAGACCATGTTTTCCGTTTTCAGCGCCCTGCGCAAGCCATTCACCCGCCTCGCGCTCCTTTCGCTGGGGCTTGTTCTGGCCTCCTGTGCCTCCACCGGGCCCGGAGGACCCTCGATCAACACCTCCAGGCCGGTTCCGGTGGCCCTGCTGGTGCCGGGCGGCTCGGCCAATCCAGGCGATGAGGTTCTGGCCCGCAGCCTGGAGAATGCGGCGCGGCTGGCGATGGCCGATCTTGACGGGGTAACCATCGACCTGCGGGTCTACAACACCGCCGGCCAGGCGGGCCAGGCGGCCGAGGCGGCGCGCCAGGCGGTCAATGACGGGGCGCGGATCATCCTCGGGCCCGTCTTCGCCGAGGCCGCCAATGCCGCCGGTGTCGCGGTGGCGGCGCGCGGGATCAACGTGCTGGCCTTTTCCAACAACACCGCCATTGCCGGAAACAACGTCTTCGTGCTTGGCCCGACCTTCCAGAACACCGCGAACCGGCTGGTGAGCTATGCCGTCTCGCAGGGCAAGGGCAGCTTCATGGTGGTCTATGGCGAGGACCCGGCCGAAACCGTCGGCCGCGATGCCATCCTCGCGGCGATCGGGCGCGCCGGGGGCACGCTGGCGGGCACGGCCTCGTTCGAGGTCACCCAGGAAGGCGTGATCAACGCGGTGCGCGACATCGCTGCTGCCACGCAGGAAAGTGGGGCGCAGTCCCTGTTCCTCACCTCCGGCACCTCCGGCGCCCTGCCCTTCCTGGCGCAGCTGCTGCCCGAAAACGGCCTCGGCCCCGAGACGATCCAGTATATCGGCCTGCAGCGCTGGGACATCCCGGCCACGGCGCTCACCCTGCCGGGGCTTCAGGGCGGGTGGTTCGCCCTGCCCGACCCCGACCTCAACAACCGCTTCACGGCCCGTTACGAAGAAGCCTACGGCACCCCGCCGCATCCGATCGCCGGGCTGGCCTATGACGGCATCGCCGCGATCGGCGCCCTCGTCCGGGCCGGCAAGTCCGATGCCCTGACCCGGCGCGCCCTGACCCAGGCCGCCGGATTTGCCGGGGTGAACGGCGTGTTCCGCCTGCTGCCCGACGGCACCAACGAGCGCGGCCTGGCCGTGGCCCAGATCCAAGACAACCAGGTGACAGTGATTGACCCAGCCCCGAGAAGCTTTGGCGGAACAGGCTTCTGATCCGGCCGATCCCCTTCGCAACGCCAGGGCGCCGGACAGCCTGATCTGTCCGGCGTCAGACATATTCGACCGGGCCGCGGTGCTGGCCCGGATCGATTCGGCCGTGGCCGAAGCCGGCGATGACAAGGCGATCCGCGAGGCCACGGTCGGCGTGCTGCGAGAGGCCAACCGCAAGGGGCGCGAGGCCATTGCCGCCGCCTTCGAGGCACAGCCGCTGAACGCCCGTCCCACCGTGGCGGCCTATGCCTGGCTTACCGACTGCATCGTGCTGACGGTCTTCGACGTGGTCACCCGCCACATCCACGCCCTGCGCAACCCCACCGAGGGCGAGCGCCTGGCGCTGCTGGCGGTAGGGGGCTACGGACGGGCCGAGATGGCCCCCTTCTCGGATGTCGATCTGCTGTTCCTCACCCCCTACAAGCTTACCGCCTGGGCCGAGAGCGTGGTCGAGAGCATGCTCTACATCTTCTGGGACCTGCACCTGAAGGTCGGCCATTCCACCCGCACCGTGAAGGACTGCCTGCGGCTGGGGCGCGAGGATTACACGATCCGCACCGCCCTGCTGGAGCACCGCTTCCTCGGCGGGCACAGGCCGCTGGCCGATGAGCTTTCCGCCCGGCTGCGCAAGGAGCTGCTGGCCGGCACCGAAGCCGAGTTCATCGAGGCCAAGCTGGAGGAGCGCGCCGAGCGGCTGCGCAAGCAGGGCGGGCTGCAGCGCTACATGGTCGAGCCCAACGTCAAGGAAGGCAAGGGAGGCCTGCGCGACCTCCAGACGCTGTTCTGGATCGACAAGTACGTGCACGGGGTGCAGGACCTGTCGGAGCTGGTGCGCCTGAAAGTCTTCACCCGGGAGGAATACGACAGCTTCATAGCTGCCGAAAACTTCCTGATGGCGGTGCGCTGTCACCTGCATCTGATCACCGGCCGGGCGATGGACCAGCTGACCTTCGACCTGCAGGTCGAGGTGGCCGCACGCATGGGCTACACCGATATTGGCGGGCGCCGGGCCGTGGAACACTTCATGCAGGACTATTTCCGCCATGCCACCCGGGTGGGGGAGCTGACGCGCATCTTCCTCACCGCGCTGGAGGCGCGCCACGTCAAGAAGGAACCACGCCTGGTGGGTTTTTTCCGCCGCCGGCGCCGCGTCAGATCCGGCTACAGGGTGGAGCAGAACCGCCTCAACGTGGCCAATCCCGAGGCCTTCCTGAAAGACAAGCTCAACCTTCTGCGCCTGTTCGAGGAAGCGCTTCGCACGGGGCTGCTGATCCACCCCGACGCGATGCGCCTGGTCTCCGCAAATCTGCACCTGATCGACGACGAGATGCGGCGCGATCCGGAAGCCACGCGCATCTTCCTCGATCTCCTGCTGAAACACGGCAACCCCGAGAGGGCGCTGCGGCGGATGAACGAGCTGGGCGTGCTGGCCACCTTCATCCCCGAGTTCGAGCCCGTGGTGGCGATGATGCAGTTCAACATGTATCACAGCTACACGGTGGATGAGCACACCATCCAGTGCATTTCCACCCTCGCCCAGATCGAGCGCGGCGAACTGGTGGAAGAATTGCCCATCGCCTCGGGCATCCTGGAACGCGGGATCAACCGGCGGGTGCTGTACGTGGCGCTGCTCCTGCACGACATCGGCAAGGGGCGCGAGGAGGACCACTCGGTGGTCGGGGCGCGGATCACCCGCAAGGTGGCCCGGCGGCTGGGGCTCAGACCCGACGAGGCGGAAACCGCCGAGTGGCTGGTGCGCTATCACCTGCTGATGTCCGACATGGCGCAAAAGCGCGACATCGCCGATCCGCGCACGGTGCGCGATTTCGCCAAGGCGGTGAAGACTCGCAAGCGGCTGGATCTGCTTACGGTTCTCACCGTGTGCGACATCCGCGGCGTCGGGCCGGACACCTGGAACAACTGGAAGGCCGTGCTTCTGCGCACGCTTTACAACCAGACGGCCGAGGCGCTGGAATCGGGACTCGAGGCGGTCAACCGCGAGTCCCGCGAGGCGGAGGCCAGGCGCGCCCTGCGCGAGGCCCTGCCGGAGTGGAGCAGGAAGGACCTGCGCCGCGAGACCTCCCGCCATTACGGGCCCTACTGGCAGGGGCTGCCGACCTCGGCCCATGTCACCTTTGCAAGGTTGCTGAAGGATATCGGCGATGACGAGATCCGCATCGATCTGCTGCTCGACGAGGACCGCGACGCCACCCGCGTCTGCTTCGCCCTGGCCGACCATCCGGGCATCTTCTCGCGCATGTGCGGAGCGCTGGCGCTGGTCGGGGCCAACATCGTGGACGCGCGCACCTATACCTCCAAGGACGGCTACGCGACGGCCGTGTTCTGGATCCAGGATGCCGAGGGCCACCCCTACGAGCAATCGCGCGTACCGCGGCTGCGCACCATGATCAAGAAGATCCTGAAGGGCGAGGTGGTGGCGCGCGAAGCGCTCAAGGAACGCGACAGGATCCGCAAGCGCGAACGCGCGTTCCGGGTGCCGACCTCGATCACCTTCGACAACGAGGGTTCGGAAATCTACACCATCATCGAGGTGGATACCCGCGATCGCCCCGGCCTGCTCTATGACCTGACGCGCACCCTGGCGGCGAACAACGTCTATATCGCTTCGGCGGTGATCGCCACCTATGGCGCGCAGGTGGTGGATACCTTCTATGTCAAGGACATGTTCGGCCTGAAATTCCACTCCGCTCAGCGCCAGAAGGCGCTTGAGAAGAAGCTGCGCGAGGCCATCGAGCAGGGCGCGGAAAGGGCCGGCGCCTGATGGCGGCAATCCGTCTGGTCAGGGGGTTTCTCACCGTCGGTCTGTGGACGATGGCCAGCCGGGTGATGGGCTTCGTGCGCGACATCCTGTTTGCCGCCTACCTGGGCGCGGGACCGGCTGCCGAGGCCTTCGTGGTGGCCTTCTCGCTGCCCAACATGTTCCGCCGCTTCTTCGCGGAAGGGGCCTTCAACATGGCCTTCGTGCCGATGTTCGCCAAGAAGGTGGAAGCCGGCGAGGAGGCTGCCGGTTTCGCCCGCGACGCACTTTCCGGGCTGGCCACGGTGGTGATCGCGCTCACCGTGCTGGCGCAGCTGCTGATGCCGTGGCTGGTGCTGGCCATGGCCTCGGGCTTTGCCGGTGACGAGCGGCTGGAACTGGCCACCGGCTACGGGCGGGTGGTGTTTCCCTACATCGTGTTCATCTCGCTGGCGGCGCTGATCTCGGGCGTGCTGAACGCCACCGGACGCTTCGCCACTGCCGCCGCCGCACCGGTGCTTCTCAACGTGCTCCTTTCCGGGGCGATGATCTGGGCAGGACAGACGGGCGGAGACGTCGCAGCCGCGCTGTCCTGGGCGGTGCCGGTGGCGGGGATTGCGCAACTGGCGCTGGTGTGGCGGGCCGCGGCGCGGGCGGGCTATCCGCTGCGCCCGCGCGCCCCCCGGCTGACCCCCGAACTGAGACGCCTCGCCGTCATCGCCGCCCCTGCGGCGCTGGCCGGCGGCGTGGTTCAGGTGAACCTGCTGGTGGGCCGGCAGGTGGCAAGCTTCTTCGAGGGGTCGATCCAGTATCTCAACCTGGCCGACCGGCTGTATCAGCTGCCGCTTGGAGTGGTGGCGATCGCCATCGGCGTGGTGCTGCTGCCCGAACTGTCGCGCCGGCTTCGTGCAGGCGATACGAAGGCCGGGCGCGACGGGCTGAACCGGGCGGCCGAGTTCGCCCTGCTGCTGACCCTGCCGGCGGCGGTGGCACTGATCGTCGTGCCGGGACAGCTTGTTTCGGTGCTGTTCGAGCGCGGCCGCTTCACCGCCGTGGATGCCGCGGCAACGGCAGCGGCGGTGGCGATCTACGGGGCGGGCCTGCCGGCCTTCGTGATGCAGAAGGTGCTGCAGCCGCTCTACTTCGCCCGCGAGGATACCCGCACCCCCTTCCGCTATGCGCTGGTGGCGATGGTGATCAACGCGGTGCTGGCGGTGGGGCTGGCCCCCTTCATCGGCTATCTCGCGGCCGCCGTGGCCACCTCCGTTGCGGGCTGGGCGATGGTCTGGCTGCTGTGGCGCGGCTCGCGCGCAATGGGCGAAGCGGCCAGCCCAGACAGCCGCTTCCTGCGGCAGACACGCCGGATCGTGCTGGCCTCGGCAGCCATGGGCGCGGTGCTGCTGGGGCTCGGCCTGGCGCTGCAACCCGTGTTCGCCCTGCCCGGCTGGCGTTACCTGGCGCTGGCCCTGCTGGTGGGCGGGGGCATGGCGGCTTATGCAGCTGCGGCTGCGGCCCTTGGCGCGCTGCGCCTGTCCGACCTCAGGGCGGCCATGAAACGCTGACGATCACCTCGCCGTGGCGCGAAATCCTGCAGCCGACCGCCTGCAAGAACCATCCCGAGAGGAAGCCGCCCTTCCCTTCGCCGGAGGCATCTTCCCTATCGCTGCCGCAGCCGGTCGCGCAGGCGCGCCAGTGCTCCGGGCACCAGCAGGAAGGAGAGGAAGAAGCCGGTGCCGAAACCGAAGATATCGGCCACCCAGGTCCTGTTCGCGCCGAACAGAAGGCCGAAGATCAGCTGCACCCCCATCAGGAAACCGATCAGCTGGAAAGCGCGCAGCTGGGTATTGCCGGTTCCAGCAAGGCTGACCCACAGCATGAAGGTATAGGAGCCGATCAGCCCGTAGACGGCCGGATAGCCGCCCACCAGGGGCGCATCTTCCCCTGTCAGCAGTCCGAAGGCCAGCGCACCGACGATGGCCGAGAGGAAGAACACCGCCAGCACCGCGACGGTGCCGAAGACCTCGCCCACCATCTTGCCCAGCGCCAGCAGGAACACCAGCACCATCAGCGCATGGGTGAAGGAGACATGAATGAACGGGTAGGTCACGAAGCGTTTCAGGTGTTCCAGCGGCCAGCGACCGGTGTCGATCATCCACTCCAGCACCACCCCCGAGAAGGCATATTCCCGCATCGCCTCCAGCCGCCAGCCCACGGCATCCTGCCCTCCGGCGAAGCCGCGCGCACCGGCCTGGAAGATCAGCTCGATCCCGAAG
>JALSGY010000486.1 GCA_026982515.1 Paracoccaceae bacterium | reverse complement strand
CACGTCGATCCAGTCGTCCCCGGTGGTGACCTCGGCCGGAAAGCGCCCGTGCACCGAATCGAAGCGCAGCAGATGGGCGTTGGTCTCCACCGGGCCCAGATCGTTGATCGCCACGACCTCGATGTCCTCGCGCCCCGACTCCACGATCGCCCGCAAGACATTCCGCCCGATGCGGCCAAAACCGTTGATTGCTACCCTGATGGCCATACGTCCGATCCTCGCTGATCCGTTCTCGTTACCGCTACCATCTGGATTCGCGCGCCATCGTCAACCCGCCAGGGGCGCGACATTCAGCGCCAGAAGGCGATGAAATCGATCAGGTCCAGCAGTTTGCGTCCGAGGAAGATCAGCCCGGCCCGGTCAAGGACGAACCAGTCGAGGGCGAAAAGCGCCAGGAGCGACAGGGCAAGAAAGAAGGCGATGCGGTCGGTCATCGGGGCGGGCCATGGCTGGTTTCCCCTTCCATAGCCGCCCCGCACAGCCGGGGCAAACAACTCTCAGCCCTGCAGCCGGCCCATCGTTGCCGCCACGTCGGCCATGCGGGCCGAAAAGCCCCACTCGTTGTCGTACCAGGCCAGCACCCGCACCGTGCGCCCGCCCACCACGCGGGTCTGATCGGGGGCGAAGATCGAGGAGTGGGTGGTGTGGTTGAAGTCGATCGAGACCTTCGGTTCGGGATCGCAGGCCAGCACCGCGCCCATGTGCCCGGCGGCGGCCTCGGCCACCACCTCGTTGACATCCTGGGCGGTGACGTCGCGGGCGGCCTCGAAGGTGAGATCCACGGCCGAGACATTGGGGGTGGGCACGCGCATGGCGGTGCCGTCGAGGCGGCCGGCCAGTGCCGGCAGCACCTCGCCCAGGGCCTTGGCCGCGCCGGTGGAGGTGGGAATCATCGCCATCGCCGCGGCGCGGGCGCGGTAGAGATCCTTGTGGCGGCGGTCGAGGGTGGGCTGGTCGCCGGTATAGCTGTGGATGGTGGTCATGATGCCGCGCTCGATGCCGATGGCCTCATGCAGCACCTTGGCCAGCGGCGCCAGGCAGTTGGTGGTGCACGAGCCGTTCGAGACGATCCCGTCTTCGGGCAGCAGATCGCGGTGGTTGACTCCATAGACCACGGTGCGGGCGACATTCTTGGCCGGTGCCGAGATCAGCACCTTTTTCGCGCCGCGGCGCAGGTGGACATCGGATTTCAGCCCGTCATTGAACTTGCCGGTGCATTCCAGCACCACGTCGACGCCTTCCCAGTCCAGCTCTTCCGGGTCGTAGGTGGAGAACACCTTCATCGGGCCGCGGCCGATATCCATGGTGTCGCCATCGATGCGCACCTCGCCGCCGAAGCGGCCATGGACCGAATCGTATTTCAGCAGGTGGGCGTTGGTCTCGATCGGGCCGGTGGCATTGATCTTGACCACCTGAACGTCATTGCGCGCGCTTTCCGCGATATGCGCCAGCGTGCAGCGCCCGATACGCCCGAAGCCGTTGATCCCCAGCCTGACCGGCATGCCTGTCCCCTTCATCCGTTACGTGCCACCGCTCGAGTCGCGTTGGCGCCGTATACCACGGTATTCCCCCGGGAAAAGCATTGAGCGGCAACATGTTAGCGTAAACATACTCTGTTGGCGCTAACGCGGCCCGGGCTGAGGCAGATCAAGGCGGGCAGGGGCGGAATCGGCTATGCTGGCAACGTGAACGGAAAACAGCGGGAGGATGAGATGAGTGCCTACGGACTCGATATCATCGACGACGCCGTGCACACCACCAATGCCTGGCTGAACGAGCTGGACGGCTACACTGGCTGGGAGCACAAGCAGCGCGCCTACCGGCTGTTGCGGGCGGTCATGCACGTGTTGCGCGACCACCTCGGTGTCGATGAAGCGGCGCAGCTGGCGGCCCAGCTTCCGGTTCTGATCCGCGGCATCTACTACGAGGGCTGGAACCCGTCGAAGACGCCGGTGAAGCTGCGCAAGCCGGAAGAATTCATCGACCGCGTGCAGGAGGCCTTCACGACCGATCCCCTGGGCGATGCGCCGCAGGCGATCGCGGCCGTGATGAAGCTGCTGCGCGTCCATGTCTCGAGGGGTGAGATGGAAGACGTGGAACGCGCCTTCACCAGGGAGATCCGTGCGCTGTTCGGCTGAGGGTGGGCACGGAGCAGCGTGCGCGAGCGTGGCACGGCAGATTGCGCCACGGGGGAAGCAGGCCGGGCGGCCTGCTTCTTCTGTCAGGAAAATACTCCCGCCGGAGGCATCGAACCCATGGCGCGCGGATGGTGCCGGCGATCAGCCCAGCAGGTCCTCGACCTTGGCCACTGCCGCCTCGGCGGTGATGCCGAACTCCTGGTAGAGACGCGGGGCAGGGGCCGAGGCGCCGAAGCTCTTCATGCCGATGAAACCTGCCTTCGATTCCCTGCCGCGCTCACCCAGCAGCCAGCGGTCCCAGCCGCCGTCGCGCACCGCCGCCTCGATGCCCACCCGCACCGGCCCCGCCGGCAGGATGCGGCGGCGGTAGCTTTCGTCCTGGGCGGCGAAGAGTTCCATGCAGGGCATCGAGACCACCCGGGTGCCGATCCCCCGGGCCTGCAGCATCTCGCGGGCGGCCAGCGCGATCTCCACCTCCGAGCCGGTGGCAATCAGGATCGCCAGGCGCTTGCCCTCGGCCTCGGCCAGCACATAGGCGCCGCGCGCGGTGAGGTTGGCGTTCCTGTGCTCGGTGCGCACGGTGGGCAGGCCCTGGCGCGACAGCGCCAGCACCGAGGGGGTGCTCCTGGAGGTGAGCGCCAGTTCCCAGGCCTCGGCGGTTTCCACCGTGTCGGCGGGGCGGAAGGTGAGCGTGTTGGGCGTGGCGCGGCAGATGGCCAGGTGCTCCACCGGCTGGTGGGTCGGGCCGTCCTCGCCCAGGCCGATGCTGTCATGCGTCATCACATAGACGGTAGGCACGCCCATCAGCGCCGAAAGCCGCATCGCCCCGCGGGCATAATCGACGAAGGCCATGAAGGTGCCGCCGTAGGGGCGGATGCCGCCGTGCAGGGCCAGCCCGTTCATGGCCGCGGCCATGCCGTGCTCGCGGATGCCGTAGTGGATGTAGCGGCCCTTGCGGTTGGAGGGGCTGAAGACGCCCAGATCCGGCGTGCGGGTGTTGTTGGAGCCGGTCAGGTCGGCCGAGCCGCCGATGGTTTCCGGCATCACCGGGTTGATCGCGGCCAGCACGTTTTCCGAGGCCTTGCGGGTGGCCACCTTGGGCCTTTCGGCCGCGGCCCGTTTCTTGACCGCCTTGATGGTTGCCGAAAGCCGGCGCGGCGGATCGCCCGCCAGCACCCGGCGGAATTCCTTCTGCCGGCGCTCGGAGAGCGCGCTCAGGCGGGCCTCCCAGGCCTTGCGCTCACCCGCGCCGCGGGTGCCGATCGCCTCCCATGCGTGCTTGATGTCGGCGGGGATCTCGAAGGGCGGGTGGTTCCAGCCGTAGATCTCGCGCACGCGGGCGATTTCCTCTTCGCCCAGCGGCGCGCCATGGGCACCGGCGGTGTCCTGCTTGGCCGGAGAGCCGAAGCCGATATGGGTCTTGCAGGCGATCATCGTCGGCTTGCGCGAGGCCCTGGCGGCGGTGAGTGCGCGGTCGATGTCGTCCGGATCATGGCCATCGCACGACAGCACCTGCCAGCCCGCCGCCTGGAAGCGCTTCTTCTGGTCGGTGATGTCGGAGAGGCTGATGCGTCCGTCGATCGAGATGTCGTTGTCGTCCCACAGCACGATCAGCCTGCTCAGCCGCTGCATGCCGGCCAGGCCGATGGCCTCGTGGCTGATGCCCTCCATCAGGCAGCCGTCGCCGGCGATGACATAGGTGTGGTGGTCCACCACCTTGCGGCCGAAACGGGCGCGCAGCGATTCCTCGGCGATGGCAAAGCCCACGGCCGAGGAAATCCCCTGCCCGAGCGGGCCGGTGGTGATCTCCACCCCCTTGGCGTGGCCGTATTCCGGGTGGCCGGCGGTGATCGCGCCCCACTGGCGGAAGTTCCTGATCTGCTCGATCGTCATGTCCTCGTAGCCGGTCAGGTGCAGGAGCGCGTAGAGCAGCATCGAGCCGTGGCCGGCCGAGAGGATGAAACGGTCGCGGTCCGGCCAGTCGGGGTTGCTGGCGTCGAACTTGAGATGTTTCTCGAACAGCACCGTGGCCACGTCGGCCATGCCCATGGGCATCCCCGGATGTCCCGAGTTGGCGGCCTGCACCGCATCCATGGCCAGAACGCGGATGGCGGCGGCCTTTTTCCAGTGGTCGGGATGGGTCTTGCGAAGCGTTTCGATATCCACGGCGCCGGTTCCTTCGGTTTTCGGAATTTCGGAAGAAAGACTTTTCCCGGTGATAGCAGGCAAAGGCCGAAGTTCAAGCAAAGCATGCCGGAGTGCGCGGATATGGGGCAATCAGCGCCGCTTGCGCCCTTTCGCTTGACTTTGCCGCCCCCGCTTTCAATTCTCGGCCTTGCGGGGGGCGATAGGACAATGACGGGAAACCAGCGCGCATGACCGATGTAACCGAGCTTGAACAGAGGATCGCCGCGGCGCTCGACCGCGTGGAAAGCGGCCTTGCGGCGCTTTCGGGCGGGGGGGCGCTGCCTTCCGATGCCGATGAGGCGGCCTCCCTGCGCGAGGCGCTGGAGGCCGAACGCGCGGTCAATGCACAGCTCGAGGCGCGGGTGCAGGCGATCCGCGAGAAGCAGGAAAGGCTGGTGGGCACGCTGGAGGCCGAGGTGGGCCGGCTGCGCCGCGAGATGCACCGCCAGGAGGCCGAGGTGGCGCGGCTCAAGCGGGTCAACGCCCAGCTGCGCCAGAACAACCGCGCGCTGCGCGAGGCCAACCGCAAGGGGGTGGGGGATGCGGCCCTGATCAACACCGCCATGGAGGCCGAGCTGGACGCCCTGCGCGAGGTGCGCGACGCCGACCGCGCCGAGCTGGACGCGATCATCGGCGAGCTCAGGCCGCTGGTGGAAGGAGGGGCCGATGCCTGACGTGAAGATCACCATCGGCTCGCGCGAGTTCGAGGTCGCCTGTCAGGAGGGCGAAGAGCATTACCTGCGCGCCGCCGCCGCGCTTCTGGATGCCGAGGCCACGGCGCTGGCCAGCCAGATCGGCCGTCTGCCGGAATCGCGGATGCTGCTGATGGCGGGGCTGATGCTGGCCGACAAGGCGGCGGGGATAGAAGAGCAGATGCGGGCCCTGCGCGAGAAGCTGGAGACGCAGGAAAAGCTGATCGAGGAGTTGCGCAACCGCCCCGCGCCCGAGCCCGAGCGGGTGGAGGTGCCGGTGATACCCTCTTCGGTGGTGGAAAACCTTGCGGAAATCGCAGCGCGCGCGGAATCTCTGGCCGATGCCATCGAGGAGAAGGCGGCGCGCTGAAACCTGCCCTGGCGCGGCCCGAAAATGAAACGGCCCACCACTGCGGCGGGCCGTTTCATGCGTGGCTGCGCCCGGGTGCCGGGCAGCGGCCTTTCAGGAGGCGTTGGCTTCGCGGATCTTGTCCGCCGCCTCCTTGGAATACTTGATGCCCTTTTCGTCGAACAGCTGGTCGAGCTCTCCCGAAAGCGTCATCTCGGTGACGATGTCGCAGCCGCCGACAAATTCTCCCTTCACGTAGAGCTGCGGGATGGTCGGCCAGTCGGAATAGTCCTTGATCCCCTGGCGGATGGCCTCGTCGGCCAGCACGTTCACGTCCTTGAACTCGACCCCCATGAAGTTGAGCACCCCGGCCACCCGCGAGGAGAATCCGCACTGCGGCATGGACTTGGTGCCTTTCATGAACAGCACCACGTCATTGCTGGTCACGGTTTCCTTGATCTGGTTCTGAATGTCGGACATCTGGGTCACTCCGGTGCTTTGGTTGTCAGGGCGAGCGCGTGCAGCTCGCCATGCGCGCCGTCCATCTTTTCCTTGAGCGCGGCATAGACCGCGCGCTGCTGCTGAACGCGGTTCATGCCGCGAAAGCTTTCGTCGATCACCACGGCCGAGAAATGGGTGCCATCGGCGCTTTCGACCGTGATCTGGGCGTCGGGAAACTTCCGGCGGATGAGTTCCTCGACTTCCTGGGGTTGGATTGGCATGCGCTGCCTCCGCTGTTTCTCTGGCAAGATGTAGAACGCGGGCGGGAGGGGTGCAAGGTGCGGCGCGCCGTTCATGGCGCCGCACCCGGCCCCGATCACGGCGCCGTGAGTATTTGGGCAAGGTGAAGATCAGGTCACGGCGGTGGCGAAGCTGGTGCGGTAGATTTCGGCCAGTTCGGCCAGAGGGGCGGAGGTGGTGCCGAAGGTGACATCCGCGCCGCCGAAGCGGCCGACGGTGGCCAGCGGCACGCCGGCCTGGCCCGCGGCGACCATCAGCGCCTCGGCCTGGTCGAAGTTGCAGGCGATCAGATAGCGGGCCTGGTCCTCGCCGAAGAGGGTGGCGATGTCTTCGCTGTCGAGAGTGATGCCGATGCCGGCGGCCTCGGCCATCTCGAAGGCGGCCAGGGCCAGGCCGCCGTCGGAGATGTCGGTGCAGGCGCGGATCAGCCGGTGATTGGCGCGGATGAATTCTCCGTGGCGGCGCTCGGCCTCGAGGTCCACGGGGGGGGCATTGCCCTCTTCGCGGCCCCAGGCCTCGGCCAGCAGGGCGGACTGGCCCAGGTGGCCGGCGCTCTCGCCCAGCATCAGCGCCAGATGGCCGTCGCGCGCCAGCCCGCCGATCATCTGCCCTGCGTTCGCGATCAACCCCACCGCGCCGATGGTCGGGGTGGGCAGGATCGCCTCGCCGTCGGTTTCGTTGTAGAGGCTGACATTGCCCGAGACGATCGGCATGTCCAGCGCCCGGCAGGCCTCGCCGATCCCCTCGATGGCGCCCACGAACTGGCCCATGATCCCGGGCTTTTCGGGGTTGCCGAAGTTGAGGTTGTCGGTGGCGGCCAGCGGGCGTGCCCCCACCGCGCAGAGGTTGCGGAAAGCCTCGGCCACCGCCTGACGGCCGCCCTCGCGCGGGTTGGCCTTCACGTAGCGGGGGGTGACATCGGAGGTGAACGCCAGCAGCTTGTCGGTGCCGTGCACCCGGATCACGCCCGCGCCCAGGCCCGGCGTGCGGACGGTATCGCCCATCACCTGGCTGTCATATTGTTCGTAGACCCAGTGTTTCGAGGCGTAATTTGGCGAGGAGATCAGCGCCCTGAGCCCGTCGACCGGATCGATGTGCGGCACTTCGTCGAGCGGAGCGGGGGCGGGGGGTTCGACCCAGGGACGGTCGTATTCGGGGGCCTCGGAGGAAAGCTTCGACAGCGGCAGGTCGGCCTTCACCTGGTTGTGGTGCATGATCAGGAAGCGGTCCTCGGCGATGGTCTCGCCGACGATGGCGAAATCGAGATCCCATTTCTCGAATACCGCCTTGGCCTCCTCCTCCTTCTCGGGGTCGAGGACCATCAGCATCCGCTCCTGGCTTTCGGAGAGCATCATCTCGTAGGCCGACATGTTCTCCTCGCGCACCGGCACCGCCTCGAGGTTGAGGCGGATGCCCAGCCCTCCCTTGTCGCCCATCTCGACCGCCGAGCAGGTCAGCCCGGCCGCGCCCATGTCCTGGATCGAGATCACCGCGCCGGTTTCCATCAGTTCCAGGCAGGCCTCCATCAGGCGCTTTTCGGTGAACGGATCGCCCACCTGCACCGTGGGGCGCTTTTCCTCGATCGTGTCGTCGAATTCGGCCGAGGCCATGGTGGCGCCGCCGACCCCGTCGCGGCCCGTCTTGGCGCCGAGGTAGACGACCGGCATCCCGATGCCCGAGGCGGCCGAGTAGAAGATCCTGTCGGCCTCCGCCAGCCCGGCGGCGAAGGCGTTGACCAGGCAGTTGCCGTTGTAGGCGGCGTGAAAGCGTACCTCGCCGCCCACGGTGGGCACCCCAAAGCAGTTGCCATAGCCGCCGATCCCCTCGACCACGCCGTTGACGAGGCGGCGGGTCTTCGGGTGCGAGGGCTCGCCGAAGGAAAGCGCGTTCATCGCCGCGATCGGGCGCGCGCCCATGGTGAACACGTCGCGCAGGATGCCGCCCACCCCGGTGGCCGCGCCCTGGTACGGCTCGATGTAGGAGGGGTGGTTGTGGCTTTCCATCTTGAACACCACCGCCTGACCGTCGCCGATATCGACAACGCCGGCGTTCTCGCCGGGCCCGCAGATCACCTGCGGTCCTTTCGTGGGCAGGGTGCGCAGCCATTTCTTCGACGACTTGTAGGAGCAGTGCTCGTTCCACATGGCCGAGAAGATGCCCAGTTCGGTGAATGTCGGCTCGCGGCCGATGATCTCCAGTATCCGCTGGTATTCATCGGGCGTGAGCCCGTGCGCGGCGATCAGCTCATCGGTGATTTGTGGCTCTTGCATGTGGCGGCGCGTCCCCCGGTTTGGCTTGCGCACCCCATAGAATGTTTGCGTGGCGGGTGGAAGGGGGCGCATGCCCGGGCCGCGGGCGTTCGCTGCGGGCGCAAAATCCTGTGGGCGGTCGCGGCGGGGCGTTTCCGGGGCGCGCGGGGCCGTTTCAGCCATGCATCGGGCGGAAGGGGGGAGCTGCCCGGGCGATCTGCAAAAAAAGGCCGGGCAAAGCCCGGCCTAGTCCAACAGGGAGGTAAAAGCCAGCGAGAGTTGCCTCAATCATTGGCTTCGTGATGAATTTAGGGGCGCGTTGCTGACCCTTCAAGGGAAAACCGCCGGATTGCGGCGCAATGCCGCTATGCATTTTCTGCATGGCTGCCGGATTGTTCAGCCGCCCGCCTCTTCTTTCTGCTTCTTGCGGTAGGCGATCACC
>JALSGY010000485.1 GCA_026982515.1 Paracoccaceae bacterium | reverse complement strand
CGAGATGATGTCGATCAGCCCCGAGGCCACCGCCTCGACCACCGCCAGCCGGTCTTCCTCGGCCCTCAGGGGCGGTTTGACCTTGAAGAAGGTGCGGTAGCCGCCGATGTCGAACTCGTTCAGCGTCAGATGGTGGATCGAGACACCGGCACTCACGTCCAGACCGGCGGCCCTGGCGCGTTCCAGCCGGGGCAGGGCACGGGCGGTGGTGATCTGGTCGGCATGGTAGCGCGCGCCGGTCATCTCGACCAGTGCCAGATCGCGATCGAGCCCCATCCGCTCGGCCATCGGGGAAACCGCGGGCAGCCCCCTGAGCGAGGCAAACTTGCCGCTGGTGGCCACGGCGCCGCGCGACAGGCCCGGATCCTGTACATGGCCGATCACCAGCGCGCCGAGGCTGCGGGCATAGGTGAAGCAGCGTGCCGCAACCCTGGTGTCGGCGATCACGTTGTCGCAGTCGGTGAAGGCGGCGGCCCCGGCATCCAGCATGAAGCCGATTTCCACCATCTCGCGCCCCTGCCGGCCCTTCGTCAGCGCCGACATCGGGCGCACCCGCACCGGCGCGGCCTCGTTGGCGCGGCGGGTGACGAATTCGAGGATTTCCGGGCTGTCGATGGCGGGGGTGGTGTCGGGGCGTGTGACCATGGTGGTCACGCCGCCCGCCGCCGCCGCCTGGCCGGCGGAGCGGAAGCTTTCCTTGTGGCGCTCGCCCGGCTCGGAAACCTTCACGCCGATGTCCACGATCCCGGGGGCCAGGAAGCGGCCCGCGCAGTTCAGCCGTTCCGGCCCTTGCAGGCCCTCGGGCTCGGGCATGTCGAAAAGCCGGGTGATCCTGCCGCCCTCGACAAGCAGCGCCCCCAGCGTGACCTGACCGGCCTCCGGGTCGATCAGCCGGGCGTTGGTGAAGAGTTTGCTCATGCGGTGCCCTTCCGAATGTAGCGCATTCCCTGCATCCCTTTCTCCGGCCGCGGGATCATCGCGTGCTCCGCGCCTTCGCGTGCTGGATCCGGGCCACTGTTGCCGCCGTGTCGGGGAGGTATTTCAGCATGTGCTTGTCGCCGCTTTCGGTAATCACCTGCACGGCGGTGAACAGGGAGCGCACGGTCTTGATGGCGGAAAGCGGCACCACCCTGCCCTCGGGGCCGATCAGGCGGCGGTTCGTCAGCAGCCATTCGGTGGAGAGATGATCCGAGGCCAGGTAGAACCCGCGCACCGCGATTGCCGCCAGCGCCCCCACCACGCCGGTCCAGGGGTAGGGGTTGGCGATGTAGATCAGCACGCCCGCCCCCCCGACAGAGCCCAGAGCGGCCAGCATCACGTGTTCGCGGATATAGGTGGCGCGGCTGGCGCGGATACGCTCCAGCACCTTCTCGCCGGGGGCCAGATCGGGCCCGGGTACGGGCTCAGACATGGGCCCCCTCCTGCCCGGCTGCGGCGTGCAGGTTGCGCGCCAGCAGTTCCATCGCTGCCATGCGCACCGCCACGCCCATCTCTACCTGTTCCTGGATGACCGAGCGGTTGATGTCGTCGGCGAGAGTGCCATCGATCTCCACCCCGCGGTTCATCGGCCCCGGGTGCATCACGATGGCATCCGCCTTCGCGGCTCTGAGCTTTTCGGCATCCAGCCCGAAGCGGTGATAGTACTCGCGCTGCGAGGGGATGAAGGCGCCATCCATCCGTTCCTTCTGAAGGCGCAGCATCATCACCACATCGGCATCCTTCAGCCCCTCGGCCATGTCGTCATGCACTTCAACTCCCCAGTCGGCGGCCCCGGCCGGTATCAGCGTGGGCGGGCCGATCAGGCGGATGCGATTTTCCATCTTGCCCAGCAGCAGGATGTTGGAGCGCGCCACACGCGAATGGGCGATATCGCCGCAGATCGCCACCGTGAGCCGGTGCAGCCGGCCCTTCTCGCGCCGGATGGTGAGCGCATCGAGCAGCGCCTGGGTGGGGTGCTCGTGACGGCCGTCGCCGGCGTTGAGCACCGCGCAGGTGACCTTTTCTGCCAGCAGGTTCGCCGCCCCCGAATGGGGATGGCGCACCACCAGAAGGTCGGGGCGCATGGCGTTGAGCGTCAGCGCCGTGTCGATCAGCGTCTCGCCCTTCTTTATCGAGGAAGCCTGAACGCCCATGTTCATCACGTTGGCGCCCAGCCGCTTGCCGGCCAGTTCGAAGCTGGCCTGGGTGCGGGTGGAAGCCTCGAAGAACATGTTGATCTGGGTCAGCCCGTCGAGCACCTTCCCCGGCTGCGCGCCGCGCCGGTTGAGATCGGCGTAGGTATCGGCAAGGTCGAGGATGGTGCGTATCTCTTCGGGGTGGAGCGGTTCGATGCCCAACAGGTGCCTGGCGCGGAATGTCATGTCATGTGCCGTCCCGATTTTCCGGGCTTATAGTCGGCCCGAGGGCCTCGGGCAAGCCGGACGGTTTGAGGTTTCCGCCGGTGTGGACAGGAGCTAGGCTGCGATCATGGAATCGGGGAGCGATCACCAAACCGCAAGGGCGCTGCTGGAATGGCAGGTGGAGCTGGGCGCGACCGAGGCCATCGGTGATGCCCCGGTCAACCGGTTCGAACTGCCGCAGGAGGCGCCCGCCCCGGCCCGAAAGGTTCCCGCCTACCCGCGCACCGCACCTCGCGCACCGGACCGGCCCGAAACTGCCGCCGATGACCCGGTGCTGATGGCGCGGCAAATGGCGGCGCAAGCGGAAGATCTGGAAAGCCTTGCCGCCGCCGTGGCGGCCTTCGACCTGTGCGATCTCAAGCGCGGGGCGCGCAACACGGTGTTTGCGGATGGCAACCCGCAGGCGCGGGTGATGATCATCGGCGAGGCCCCGGGGCGCGAGGAAGATCTGCAGGGCCGCCCCTTCGTGGGGCGGGCCGGGCAGTTGCTGGACAGGATGTTTGCCGCCATCGGCATGGGGCGCGAGGCCGCGCAGCCCGAAAGCGCCCTCTACATCACCAACGTCCTGCCCTGGCGCCCGCCCCAGAACCGGGAGCCGAAGCCCGAGGAAATCGGCATGATGCTGCCTTTCGTGGAGCGCCACGTGGAGCTGGCCGATCCGGAGGTGCTGGTGCTGATGGGCAACATCTCGTGCCAGGCGCTGCTGGGCCGGCGCGGCATCACCCGGCTGCGCGGCAAGTGGACATCCGCGCTGGGGCGCCCGGCGCTGCCGATGTTTCACCCGGCCTATCTTCTGCGCAACGCGCGTGCCAAGAGGGAGGCCTGGCACGATCTTCTCATGCTGCAGGCAAGACTGAGGGAAAGCTGATGCCCGGTATCGACGAAAGCAAGGAATTCATCCCGGTGCGCTTTGCGGTGCTCACCGTCTCCGACACCCGCTCGATCGAGGAGGACCGCTCGGGCCGCACATTGGTGGAGCGTATCGAAAAGGCCGGCCACGTGGTGGCCGCGCGCACCATCCTGCGTGATGAACGCGCCGAGATCGCCGCGCAGCTGCGGCAATGGTGCGCCGACCCCGGGATCGACGCGGTAATTTCCACCGGCGGCACCGGGCTGACCGGCCGCGATGTTACGGTCGAGGCGCACCGCGATATCTACGAGAAGGAGATCGAGGCCTTCGCCACCGTCTTCACCATCGTCTCGATGAACAAGATCGGCACCTCCGCGGTGCAGAGCCGGGCCACCGGCGGAGTGGCGAACGGCACCTATCTTTTCGCCCTCCCCGGCAGCCCGGGCGCCTGCAAGGATGCCTGGGACGAGATCCTCGTGCACCAGTTCGACTATCGTCACGCACCCTGCAACTTCGTGGAAATCTTCCCCCGCCTCGACGAGCACAAGCGCCGCAAGTAACCCTGCCTCAGCCCGCCGAGCAGCCCCGCACGTCCACCGCACCGTTCTTGCCGAGGATGGTGATGCGCAGATCGGAACGGCTGAGCATGAAGGGCGCGGCATTGGGCGGAACCATCTCGGCGGTGGAGATCAGCCTGTTGCCCTTGCGCCTGGTGATCGCCTCGGAGATCCAGATCCTTTCGTCGGGCAGTTCCATGATGGAGAACTCCTCGCCCCCCTGATCCGGGACCTCGATGGTGGCGGTTACCCGCAACCCGTCCGAGATTGGCTCCACCTCGCAGATCACCCGGCCCACGCCGGCCTCTTCTTCGGTGGCGGGGCGGTTTCGGATGCTGGCAAGGATCGCCGGATCGGGCCGCCCGCCGGCAGGCAGCTCGGCACGAAGGGTCACCGTGGTGGGCAGGCAGATGTCCTGGCACACGCCCAGCTCCATCTGCGTGCGCAGGGTGATCGCCCTGCCGGCACCACCGGGCTTGGGGGTGAACTCCATCGGGATGATCACCTCGCCGCTGTAGCCCACCGTCTTGAGCCCGCTCTGCATCTGCACCTTTGGTGTCGGCCACAGGAAACGGACCGATTCGAGGTTGCGCGAGCCGCTCCACGAAAAGCTGGGCGGAATGCCCGCCGCCCCCGGCGAGCGCCAGTAGGTCTTCCAGCCCGGGGCAAGGCGGATGCGCAGCCCGGCCATGTGAGTGCCGTTCTCGGTGCGCCAGCCGGGCAGGATATCGACCCGGACAACGTCTTTCGGCGGAGATTGGGAAAAGGCGGGCGCCGCAACCAGCGAGATAGCCAGTGCGGCGACCGCAAGGAGCGCCCTGAAGGGTTGTCTGTACATGAGGCGAGATTAGGTAACATGGGTGGAATGTGAAATAACAATTTGGCGAGTCCGGCACCCTTGCCGGTGTGGTATCATCTTCCCGAGGGCTCGTGGCGCCGGACGCGGCGCAGGAAGAAGGCAGGCACTGCGATGGAACTGACTGGAAAACTGCTGATCGCGATGCCCGGCATGGGCGATCCGCGATTCGAGAAAAGCGTGGTGTTCATCTGCGCCCACAGCGAGGATGGCGCGATGGGGCTGATCGTCAACAAGCCCACCCCCGATCTGAAGATGGACGATCTGCTGGAACAGCTCAGGATCCCCACCGGCGAGGGTAGCAAGGGGATCAACGTCTATTTCGGCGGCCCGGTGGAGCATGGGCGCGGCTTCGTGCTGCACTCAGGCGACTATCGGGCGCGCGAGGCGACCCTGGTGGTGGACGACCGCTTTGCCATGACCGCCACACAGGAGGTGCTCGAGGCCATTGCCCACGGCACCGGGCCACGTGCTTCGATGCTGATGCTCGGCTATGCCGGCTGGGGGCCGGGGCAGCTGGAACAGGAGATCATGCACAACGGCTGGCTGGTGGTGGATGCCTCGCCGGAGCTGGTGTTCAACCCCGACAACGGCCGCAAGTGGGAGGCCGCGCTGGCGTCCCTTGGCGTCGATCCCGTCTCGCTTTCCGCCACCGCCGGCCGGGCCTGACCTCTTTCTTCTGTCGAAAAATACTCCGGGGGAGCCGCCCCATGCGGGCGGCAGGGGCAGAGCCCCCGGCCGTGCCGGTCTCAGCCTGCCGGGCGCGGGGCCGCGGCGCGCCGCAGGCGGTCGTTGATCGCCCGGCCCAGCCCGCGCTCGGGTATCGGCGTGACGGCGATTTTCCCGGCCCCGCGCGCATCCAGCTGCCGCAGGTGGTGAAACAGGTTCGCCGCCGCTTCCACCAGATCGCCCGAGGGCGAGAGGTTGAGATCGCACGCCACCTCTCCAAAGCCCAGCAGCAGCTCGCCCGGAGCGGCGGCCTCGGCGTTGAGCCGCATCGCGGCTTCCGGCGCATAATGCGATTCCAGCTGCCCCGGCGCACTGGGCCGCGCGCTCTCTTCGCCCCGGTCCAGCGGCATGTGCAGGCAGTCTTCGATGATCTCCACCGGCAGCCCGCCGGGGCGCAGCAGCACCGGGCCGGGGGCAAGGCCGATGATCGTCGATTCCAGCCCCACCGCGCAGGGGCCGCCGTCAAGCACCGCCTCCAGGCGCCCGCCCAGCCCCTCCAGAACGTGTTCGGCCCGGGTCGGGCTGATCCTGCCCGAAATATTGGCCGAAGGTGCGGCCACCGGCCCCGTGAATTCCTTCAGCAGGGCTTGGGCGAGAGGGTGTTCGGGCACCCTGAGCGCCACCGTCTCCAGCCCGGCGCTGACCAGCGGCGACAGCCCCGCATCGGGGCGCAGGGGCAGGACCAGGGTCAGGGGGCCCGGCCAGAAAGCCTCGGCCAGCCGCTCGGCCGTGTCATTGAAGACGGCGGTCCGGCGGGCCTGCGCGGCATCGGCCAGATGCACGATCAGCGGGTTGAACCGGGGCCGGCCCTTGGCCTCGAAGATGCGTGCCACCGCTTTGCTGTTTCGCGCATCCGCCCCCAGGCCGTAGACCGTCTCGGTGGGGAAGGCCACCAGCCCGCCCTCGCGCAAAAGCTGCGCGGCGCGGGCGATTCCACCCGCATCCGCGGGCAGGATTTCGGTGGTGGTCTTGCGCATGGCCGTGACGCTGCGTTCCGGTTGATGAGGGCTGCCGTTGCGTTACCTTGGCAGGCGTTTACGAAGGGATACTTGCCGCTTGCGCCAAAGCCAAGCCGCAGGGGGAGAAATGTCATGCCTTACCGCGCACCGGTGGATGAATTCCGTTTCCTGCTCGAATATGTCGTGGGCTACGGTCAGGTCGCCGCGACCGAGCGGTTTTCCGAGGCCGGCCCCGAAATGGCCGGGGCAATTCTGACCGAGGCGGGCAAGATGTGCGAAACCGCCCTGGCCCCGCTGCAGCGCAACGGCGATCTGCACCCGGCGCGGCTGGAAGATGGCGTGGTGCGCTGCTCGCCCGGGTTCGCCGAGGGCTACCGGGCCATCGCCGAGGGCGGGTGGGTCGGCATCTCGGCCAGCCCCGACAACGGCGGCCTGGGCCTGCCGCATACCCTGGCCACCGCCGTCAACGACATGATGTCCTCGGCCTGCCTTGCGCTGCAGTTGGCGCCGCTGATGAGCCAGGGCCAGATCGAGGCACTGGAAAACCATGCCGGCGAGGAGATCCGGGCGCTTTACCTGCCCAGGCTGATCTCGGGCGAGTGGAACGGCACCATGAACCTGACCGAGCCGCAGGCCGGTTCGGACGTGGGTGCGCTGCGCACCCGCGCCGAGCCCGGTGATGACGGCACCTTCGCGATCACGGGGCAGAAGATCTTCATCAGCTGGGCCGACAATGATTTCACGGCCAATACCTGCCATCTTGTCCTGGCCCGCCTGCCCGGCGCGCCGGAGGGCACGAAGGGCATCTCGCTGTTCATGGTGCCCAAGCTGATCCCCGATGCCCAGGGCAACCCGGGCCGGCCCAACAGCCTGAAGGTGGTCAGCCTCGAGCACAAGATGGGGCTGCACGGCTCTCCCACCGCTGTGATGGAATTCGATCGCGCCACCGGCTGGATGATCGGCGAGCCCAATGCCGGGATGCGTGCCATGTTCACCATGATGAACAACGCCCGCCTCGGAGTGGGGGTGCAGGGCATCGGTCAGGCCGAGGGCGCCTTCCAGTTGGCACTGGCCCATGCGCTGGAGCGCAGGCAGGGCCGGGTGCCGGTGCAGGATGGGCCTGGCACCATCATCGACCACGCCGACGTACGCCGGATGCTGGCCACCATGAAGGCCGAGACCTTCGCCGCGCGTTCCATCGCCCTGGCCTGCGCGGTGGCCATCGACATGGGCCACGCCACCGGGCAGCCCGGCTGGCGGGCGCGGGCTGCCTTCCTGACCCCGATCGCCAAGGCCTTCGGCACCGACATCGGCTACGAGGTGGCCGACCTCGGGGTGCAGGTGCATGGGGGCATGGGCTATATCGAGGAAACCGGTGCGGCGCAGTTCCTGCGCGATTCGCGGGTGCTGCGCATCTACGAGGGCACGAACGGCATCCAGGCGATGGATCTGGCCGGCCGCAAGCTGGGCGATGGCGGCGAGGCCGCCTGCCGCCTGCTTGACGAAATCCAGAAAGACGCCGAGGCCAGCCGCGCCCTGCTGCCCGATCTGGCCACCGCCGTGTGGGGCGCTTCGGAAACCCTGCGCGAGGCCACCGAGTGGATGCTGGAGCAGGACGATCCGAACGAACGTTTCGCCGGTGCGGTGCCCTACCTGCGCGGTTTCGCCAGGGTGCTGGGGGGCCATTACCACCTGAAGGCGGCGCTGGCAGAAGGCGGCAAGGGGCCGCGCGCGCGCCTGGCAGCCTTCTACATCGACAGGTTGCTGCCCGAACATGCCGGGCTGCTGGCCCATGCCCGCGCCGGGGCACAGGGGCTTTACGCCCTCTCCGTGGACGATTTCTCGTGAGCGCCGGGCGCGCCGCGCCGGCGCCGATGCGCACGCCGGTGCAGGAACCCCCCGCCCCCGGCGAGGCGACGGAACTGGCCGAGGGCATCCTGTGGCTTCGCCTGCCGCTGCCGATGGCGCTCGACCATGTCAACTGCTACGCACTGGACGATGGCGACGGCTGGACGCTTGTCGATACCGGGCTCGACACCCGCAGGACCCGCGCCATCTGGGAGGCGCTGCTGGCCGGGCCGCTGCGGGGCCGCCCTGTCCGCCGGCTGATCGTCACCCACCACCACCCCGATCACATCGGGCTGGCCGGGTGGTTCCAGCGCGCCCATGGGGCCGAGCTTGTCACCACCCGCACCGCGTGGCTGATGGCACGGATGCTGGTGCTGGACGAACAGCCGCTGCCCACCGAAGAGATGCTGGCCTTCTGGCGTTCGGCGGGAATGGCGCCGGAACTTCTCGAACGCCGAACCCGCGAACGCCCGTTCAACTTCGCCGATGTGGTGGCGCCGATGCCGCTGGGCTACCGGCGTATCCGCGAGGGCGATACCGTCACGATGGGCGGACGGCGCTGGATGGTGCGCATCGGTAACGGCCATGCCCCCGAGCACGCCACTTTCTGGGCGCAGGAGGGTGATCTCGTGA